>CAYPPC010000365.1:0-2490 GCA_964412435.1 uncultured Paludibacter sp. | reverse complement strand
CCAATGCTTTTTCATAATATATAGCCTGCTGACTGCCAAAAAAATATGTAATTATCTATCTGAATTTTGGCACCAGGCGTGGATATGATAAATTGTAATAAGGATAAACTTAAGATCAGTACAAAAGCAATATATTTAGTGCCTTTGTCACTAATCCTGTTTATAACCAGAGCTACTAAAACTAAATTATATGGAACAAAATAGAAAGCCATTCTACTGATTATACTTACATCAAATGATAGAATATTTATAAATGCATTTATCAACGACATTATTAATAATAATGATACAAGTTTACCTTCATCTTCATTTAGGTCATTGTAGCGATTCATAAATAATAAACAAAAAGCTGTAATAGAAAGTGCAACCAAAATTACTAAAGGGTTTGCACGGCTTGCATTTTCGGCTAGTAAGTAAGCTGAGTATTGAGATGGTACTATTAACTTTATTAATCTCATCAAGGGATTTTTGACAATTAACATAGCAACTACTAAAGAAAATAATATAGTACCGTTTTTACGATTTATATTTATATAGCGCAAAAAATATAAAGGCCATAACCATAGGGCGGATTCATGAAATGTATATGCTACGGCAATACATATTGTATAGTTTAATAGTTTGCCTCTTAAAATATGGTCGAAGGACATTAGTGCCAATCCTATTGATATGGACTGCATCAGTCCCGAAAGAGATAATGGAAATATGCCGATGGTTACCCGCATGCAGGATTATTATGACGAATGAAATAAGGGCTATATATCCTTGGTTGCCTATTCCTGTCTTTTTAATAATTGAGGATAATCCATGAAATCCCCATTCTTTCATACCAAAAATGCTGCTATCAAGAGGATAAATCACATAATTGTACCTGTACAAATATTGTTTAATATCTATTCCGACAGAATAATGTCTTAATGCCATAACAATGAATAATGAAATTGAAATAAAAAGTATTGATAACATTTTCCAATTAACTGTGCTGTTTTTTTCTTGTAATGTGTCAATACATATATATCCAATTGCCCAAAATGCTATCAGTCCCAAGTAAATATACATAACAAACCTCTAAAGTTACTTTATTTATATAATTTTTTCATAAATTGATCCATTTCTTCCAGATAGTTCTCATATAAAAAAGCATTGTTTTTGCGACAATATATTTTCATTTCATTAATTTTTTTAACTTCTTGCTGAAAAATACTCTCTAATTTCGAGGGCATATTCTTGTTAATATCTATGAAATAACCATTTTTACCTTCTATCAAATAATTAGTCAAATCGCTTGTCTTTGTTGTAATTACAGGGATACCGCAAGTCATGCTTTCTACAAATTTTGTAGGAAATCCTGCCTTGGTCATTCGATTATCTTCACGTATAAACATTGTATAGTCTGCATTTTTTACATATTCAAGACTTTCTAAATGCGTTTTTTGCCCTAAGAAATTTACTCTTTCATACAGGTCGTGCAACTTTAATTCATTGCTACAACTATTCAAATATTGTTCTTTTGTCATCCCTAAAATATTAAATCTAAATTGACATTTATTTCTTAATTCATATAGTGCATCGATTAAAATGTCCAATTTGTCTTTGTTTAATCCGGGACTGCCTGCATAGACTATTTTTATATAATCATCAGTATCTATTTTTTGTTCTCTTGTAGCCCATTTCTCTTCTTGCGTATCAACCAAAGGGGGCAGATATATAATGTTTTTTGAATTGCTATAGTATTTCTCTAAGTATTGGCTTATTACTATTATACCATCTAAATTTTTCTGAATTATCCTCATTCGCATAAATGAATCAAATCCCTTGATTATTTTAAAAATAATGTTTGTACCTTTAGTGCTATACCATTCCGTACAGTCAGCAATAATCTTTATTTTGTGTTTTTTACAATATCTTTTTAATTTCATAAATGCCGCTGATTGATAATTATAACAT
The DNA here is from genome assembly GCA_964412435.1 of uncultured Paludibacter sp. Taxonomy (GTDB): domain Bacteria; phylum Bacteroidota; class Bacteroidia; order Bacteroidales; family Paludibacteraceae; genus UPXZ01. The sequence continues at coordinate 543 of CAYPPC010000365.1, read as the reverse complement.
ATAAGAGCCTCTATATCTGTGTAACCTTTTAATATGCTAATTAATGAGTCAATAGAAGTTAGATATTTGATCCACTCTTTCATTGTTTTTGGATAAGGTAAAGACAAGCTTTCAAATCCTTGAACCGATGTTTTTGTGGTAGGAAGAAACTTATTAAATTCTATTTTTTTGTCAATACCTACAAATATTATATCATATCCTAGGTTCTTAAGTATTTTTCCGTTGCTGAGAACCCTATGTGCCGCGGCATTTTTGTCGGGTAATTCAAATCCTCCAACATATACAATTGTACCTTTTGCCATTTCCTTATCTCCTTTATTAACACAAACAGCATGTCAATAATTACATTGTAACCTTATTCTGTATCTTCAAAAAGTGCCAGTTCCGGCAAGGTATCTCCTTCAGATATGCCTTCCGTACTATCCGAAATAAATAAGATTTTAAAAGTTTTTAGAATTAACTCTATGTCCATAAAAAATGAATAGTTTCCTATATACATTAAGTCTAATTTTAGTTTGTCATAAGCAGTGGTATTGTATTTAC
>CAYPPC010000364.1:0-2494 GCA_964412435.1 uncultured Paludibacter sp. | reverse complement strand
GCTTTTGATTGCAGCAATGTCCAGCGGGCATCTTTCGGTACGAAAAAGACATTTTCGGCGCGGTACTCATCCCGGTCTTCCGGGTCGGCACCCATCGCTTCTTCCTCTTTCAGGCGGGCATACAATTCTTCAAATGCATCGGATATATATTTTAAAAATATCAGCCCCAGCACCACGTGCTTATACTCAGCTGCATCTATATTTTTACGCAGCTTGTCGGCTGCTTTCCATAATTGTTTTTCTAAGGGTTCTTCGGTGTTGTTTGTTTTCTTTGCCATGCGTAATAATATCGAGTGTTTAATAGTTAGCTTTTATGAATTACTTAACTTGAAAAAAGTTTCTCTTCTTTTATTAGAAAGTGTTTTTATAGCAGAGCTGATTCTTCCTTTATTAAATACAGACACATCCATATCAGCATAAGTGTTGAATGCTAAAGAGTAAATTTGTCTAATAATGTTTTCTGTTATATCCAATAATGTTTTAAGGTCACAAAATTCTAATTTTACCTCAGAACTATCTGGTTTGATCAAGTCTGTATGTGAATAGACTTTGTTTCTGAGTGTCTTAACTGATTCAATAACTTCTTTATTCTTTTCTATTTCATTTTCCCAATAGTCCAATTTTTCTTTGGTTATACCTGCATCTTTCCAAACTCCATCTCTTTTGAGTTTGTTTATTATTTTTGTAAGGTTGAATTTATCGTTATTTCCCCCGCTAAAGAGTTTTGACAGCTCAATAACTGATGTTCTCCACATAATATGGCTGATAAATCGAGCATCAGAGGATTTACTTAAAAATTCAATTTCACTCTGACCGTCAGGTTTAGATAGATAAAATGCATAATGATAAGACTCTTTGGCATAAAGAAATATATCCCAGACTATTTTAATATGTTTTTGTAGCTCTTCTTTACTGTTCATCGCTTTTATATAAAAAAATACTTAATATACGGACTATGAGCATAACCATAAAGTTATTCTTAGCTCCTAATAAAAGTAGGGAAGGAATTAGATCCTAATTAATTATAGTTTTCTAACTCCTCCTCAAAAATAATCCTTTAATTTCATTAAAGAAAATAAAGAGGATGAAATAATAAAAAGAAGTAGCAAATAAAAGAAAGTAGAGAATGAATTTTGAAGATTATCTCCCCAAAAAAAATAAGCTGCCCCTTACGAAGCAGCTTATTTTTTATTTCCAATATACTTGATTTACACAATCTGTGAACCATTAGTCAATTTCACCGCCGGTTCAACCAAGGTTAATGTTCCATCCGGATTTTCAGCAGAAAGAATCATCCCTTCGCTGTCGATACCGCGTAGTTTGCGGGGCGGGAAGTTGGCAATAAAAAGTACCTGTTTACCCACCAATTTTTCTGGTTCAGGGTAGAACTCGGCAATGCCGGAAAGGATAGTACGACCTTTCAGACCGTCATCCAAACGGAACTGAAGCAGCTTGTCAGCCTTCGGAACTTTGGTGCACTCCAGCACGGTTCCCACGCGGATGTCCATCTTCATAAAATCATCAAAACTGGTATCGGCTTTAATCGCATTCGGTTGAAATGCAGCAGCCTCTTCAGCTTCGTTGGCCTCTTTGGTATCGAGGAGTTTTTGCACCTGTTTTTCGATGGTCTCATCCTCAATTTTCTCGAAGAGCAGTTCCGCTTTATTCAGCTGATGTCCCTCACTTAGCAGATCCATTCTGCCTAATTCACACCATTCAAAGCTCTCTAGCGCAATCATTTCACGCAGTTTTTGTGAGGAGAATGGCAAGAAGGGTTCGAATGCAATGGCCAAGTTGGCGGTGATTTGCAGACTGATATTCAAAATAGTTGCCACACGCTCCAAATCGGTTTTAGCCAGTTTCCAGGGTTCGGTTTCGGCCAAATATTTGTTCCCGATACGTGCTAAGTTCATTGCCTCTTTTTGTGCATCGCGGAAATGGAAGGTGTCGAGCAGACGCTCTACCTCTTTTTTAACATCGGCAAAATCGGCCAGCGTCTCTTTGTCGTAATCGTTTAGTTCTCCGAGAGCAGGTACTTTGCCGTCGAAGTATTTTTGCGTCAGCACCAGTGCGCGGTTGACAAAGTTTCCGTAAACGGCCACCAGCTCGTTGTTGTTACGTGCCTGGAAATCGCGCCAGGTAAAGTCGTTATCCTTGGTTTCGGGTGCATTGGCGGTCAATACGTAGCGCAGAACATCCTGTTTTCCGGGAAACTCTTCCAGATACTCATGCAGCCAAACCGCCCAGTTTCGCGAAGTGGAAATTTTATCCCCTTCGAGGTTCAGAAACTCATTGGCAGGTACATTTTCAGGTAAAATATAGCTTCCCTCTGCTTTTAACATAGCCGGGAAAACGATGCAGTGGAATACAATATTGTCTTTTCCGATAAAGTGGAGCAGACGCGTTTCCGGATCTTTCCACCATTTCTCCCAGTTGCCATACTGCTCCTCGTTGGCATCGCAAAGCTCTTTGGTATTGGAGATGTAGCCAATCG
>CAYPPC010000363.1:1431-2497 GCA_964412435.1 uncultured Paludibacter sp. | reverse complement strand
ATTATTCCTTCATCTACCGGTGCTGCTAAAGCTGTAGGTGTTGTAATTCCTGAACTGAACAAAAAACTTACCGGTATGTCTTTCCGTGTTCCTACACTGAACGTATCTGTAGTTGACCTGACTTGCCGTCTGAAAACTCCTGCAACTTACGAAGAAATTTGCGCTGCAGTGAAAGAAGCTTCAGAAGGTGAACTGAAAGGAATTCTTGGTTACACAGACGAAGATGTAGTATCTTCAGACTTTATTGGTGACTCTCGCACATCTATCTTTGATGCTAAAGCTGGTATCGCTCTGACTGACAACTTTGTGAAAGTAGTTAGCTGGTACGATAACGAGTGGGGTTACTCAAACAAAGTTCTTGATCTGATTGCAATCATGGACAAAAAATAATTTCCAAACGGAAATCACTATAAAAAATCCGGCTGATTATTCAGCCGGATTTTTTTATGTCTGCCGGTGAAAACTGTTTCTCCGGTTGGATGCGAAGTACTTTAATTAAAAGGCTTATCTGGTTACCCGCTCCAGTTTACGCATGATGGAGAAGATGAATATGGCTGACAGTACACAGCTGATCAGGAAGATTCCCCACAGATTATAGAGCTCGATGCGTCCCCATAAAGCACTGCCAACAAATACCAGTTTGTTGCCGAGTGCAGTAGCCAGTAACCAGCCGCTCTGCATCATACCGCGAAAACGGGGTGGTGCCACGCGGGATACAAAAGAGATCCCCATGGGACTCAAGAAGAGCTCGGCTACAGCCAGAATCAAATAGCTGCTCATCAGCCAGTAAGGGCCAACGCGAGAGGAGTCAGGCACAGCACATCCGTCGAGCAGGTAGGGTGAAACCAACTTCAGTGAAGCAAGCAGCATCACCACAAATCCCAGTGATGCAATGATCATTCCGATACCAATTTTGCGGGGTGTTGAGGGCTCTTTTCCTTTCTTCGAAAGGAAGCTGAAGAAAAGCATAACCACCGGAGTCAACAATATAATATACAGCGGGTTGAATGCCTGGAAAATTTCCGGTGAGATAGGAGTCAGCGGATCAGCTTTTTTAACGAAGTAG
>CAYPPC010000363.1:0-1421 GCA_964412435.1 uncultured Paludibacter sp. | reverse complement strand
AATCCAAATACAAGCACCAGGCCGGCTCCGATAATTCGATATCGCAATGTAGATTTACTTCTGATCATCAATACCAGGCCCAGCAGAATAGCAATAACACTCAGTACTGATTCCAGGTTGAAGAACAGGTTGGTAACCGGAGGCACAGCTTTCACTGTGTAGTCGCGAGCAAAGAAGGTAAATGTGAGCCCATTCTGGTGGAACGACATCCAGAAGAAAATAATCACAACAAACACAAGCACCAGAGCTACAATGCGCGGATACTCCTCCTTAGTAGCAATCCGGAACATATAAGTAACATAGGCCGCAAAGAGTCCTATCGCCAGTCCGAGTGTGAAATCAAGTCCGGGAATCAGTTGAATGATTAAGGTGACTGCAACCAGTGCAATCAGCGCTTCAAAGAAGATACGATTGGTGTTTTTGGGTTTTTTATCAATGGTAACAGTCTGTTTTACCTGCTCTCTTCCTGTGTTTTGAATAACCATCGTGTTATTGAAAAGAATATAAACCATCAGAGAGATAACCACTGCTGAGGCAGCCAGGGCAAAAACAATATTGTAACCTTTCGAAAACACCTCGAGGTAGCTTTGCGAAAACTGCATTAAGTCAGTCACCGCTTCGCCGTTCATGCTCACTTGATTAGCCAGTTCCTGCAAAGTATTTGTACTGGACAATGTTCCGTCAACCAGTTGATGGGCCAGCGCCGGAATGCTGCCGTCATAAACAAAACCATGCAGCTCGAGCCACCAGTTACGGATACCAGTGGCTACAAAGGGGGCAAAAAATGCACCTATATTGATACCCATATAAAAAATCATAAAGGCAGCATCACGATAGGGAGCATATCGCTCATTGTCGTAGAGCTGACCCACTACCGCCTGTAGATTACCTTTGAAAAGGCCGTTTCCCAGAGAGATTATCAGCAGAGCCACCAGGGTACCGTTTAAGGTAATAGAGGGCATAGCGATCAGTATGTAGCCGGCGAGCATAATCATCTGTCCCCAGAGGATAACAGTTTTATACCGCCCGGTGTAGTCGGCCAGCATGCCTCCCAGCAGCGCTGAGGCATAAACTGCAAAATAGAACCAGCTGTAGTATTCGCCGGCTTCCAACTCAGAGATACCGTAGCGTGCCTGCAGAAAGAGGACCAGAATGGCCATCATGGTGTAGAAGGCAAAACGCTCACCCAGGTTGGTGAAAAATGCAGCCAGCAGCCCCTTAGGATGATTTTTTAACATGAATAATCGATTTTCTTTTTATGAAACAGATGAAAACAGAGAACAAAAAAACCGGAGGTATTCCCATGCCGGTTTTTTTGTTTTGTTGCTAAAGTATGTTTATCCGGCTACTTTCTCTAGCCATTTCACCATGGCCAGCATGGTAAACATCGATATGAGACAGGCGGTGACAAATACCATCCA
>CAYPPC010000362.1:0-2506 GCA_964412435.1 uncultured Paludibacter sp. | reverse complement strand
CTGCCATTCAAGAACAAACTTACCAAATAGCTACCGAGCAACGTACCCACAACAGTCATTACAGGCAAAAGTAATAACCGCCGGTCCATTTTTTTTATACTATTAAAAACTTTGGCATCTCCTCCTATGGTTATACCCACAAAAAACATCAGCAAACACAGCGCATAGAAGCTTAAATCATAACTCTCTGTGAAGTCAGGAATCATATCCCGGGCACCGGCCACTACGCCCAGCACAAAGAAGAAGATAATAAGAAGACTTGTTCTCATATGGTTAAGAATTGTTCTTATTAGCTCTTACTATCGCTTTCCAGAGAATGGCTGCCGCCAATGCACTTCCTAATACAGCGCCCAGAGTGATTACAAAAGCATCAACTCCTATAGAAGAGAAGTTCTTAATAATTGTATCATTAAAACCTATCTCAACACCCAGTAAAAAGAGGAGCAGGCAAATAATTACCAGGATAGCTTTTTGCAGGTGATTCATAAAGAATTCAGACTTACTTCTCAGTATATACCCAAGCAATACGCCACCCAGCATGATACCTATAATCTTTAATATAAACATAGATGTATCACATCAAGAGAGTGAATAATTACGGAGAAGCAAACTTGCGCTTCTCCGCAATTCTATTCTACTCATTACTAATCAAACTGTAACAGCTTAAAAACTATTACTTCACAATGATATTCGACATTTTAACACCATTGTCTGTTTGTGCTTTCAACACATACACACCCGGTAGTCTGTTTGCAACGCTAATACTGTTGCTTACAACTTCACCCTGCTGAACCATTACTCCGTCAACTGAGTAGAGGCTGTAGTGACTAACTGCTTCTGTAAAATTTACAATATCAGTAGCAGGGTTAGGATAAACTGAAATCAGGTCGTTACCGCTTTTGATTTTGTTTACACCGGTTGAAGCACCTACTTCGATCAGATAATCTTCCATCTCGCCGCTTTCCATCCAATCACATGGGTCCATTGGGAAACCATCTTCATAATAAAATGTCTGTACACGCATGTGAACTTTACCCAGTTTTGCATTTTCCGGAACAGTTACCTGGAATGTTTTGGTTACAAAGCCACCTTTTCTGCCTGCGGAAAAGAGTTCATCATAACGCTCTGATTCTTCAAGCACCAGATTATCATTCCAATCAAAATATGCGCTGATATAATACCAGTCTGTTACTCCAGAGTCAAAATTACTAAAAGTAACTTTTAATTCATAAGTTTTACCCGGCTCAACTTTAAAAAGTCTCGAAGCATCTGTTGTGTAGTCGTCATAATAAACTTCTCCGGCAACTCCTGTTGATGATTCACTTACAACACCATTCATCTCTACTTTGGAGATACAAGCATAGCCATAATAATCTACTGAAGGAAAGCAAAGTTCGCTTTGAGCATTAGTGTAGCCAATAAAAGCAAAAGCTACAAGAAGACTAAGTAATACATTTCTTTTCATGTTAAATAATTTTTAATTGGTTATTAATTAATTCTCTTACAGAGAGAGATTTTTATTTTTCAACTTACATACACAACAGGAAAAACCACTCCTGTTATGTATGAAGTTTGTATTAATGATACCCGGTTGCAGATGCCTGCATTCGGGTATCATTGAAGAATATCTATTCTAAAACAATCTTTGTAACTAAACTATCTTTCGATGTTTGTAATTTAAGAATATATATTCCTTTTTCATATTTGGATAAATCAATGGATTTAACTGGTTGATTAGCACTTTCTATTAGTGATCCACTCACTGAAAAGAGCGAATAAGCCTGCACATCTGCGGCATCAACAAACAACAGTCCCTTTGTCGGATTAGGATATACGGTGAATCCGGTACGATTTTCTTCAACATCTGTTGTTTCTGATTTTACAAACACATAATACTCCTGGTATTGTCCGCTATCAAATTTATCGCAAGGATCTGTTTCACCATCTAATGCTCTCTTATAGTGCACTAGAACTCGCATATGAAGTGGTTCCCCGGCTACAGCATCTTCAGGAACTGTGAATGTAAAGGAGACTAAATTAGCAGCTCCGGGATTACCAATTTTAGCTATTGTCTCTGTTCGATATTCAAACTGATTTAGCTCTAGGTGTCTATTGTTATTCCAGTCAACATATGCACGTACAACATAAGGATCCTCATCTCCTGAATCAAAGTTTGCAACTGTAATATCCATTTGATAGGCCTTCCCAGCCTCTAAATGCACCTGACGTGTTTCATCATCTCTATAATCAAGAGCCACTACTGGTCTTGCATCACCTTCAGGAGAAGTTTGACTTATCATTTCTCCGAACTTCACTTCATTGATATTAATATAACTCCAATATCCGAAGTCCGGCAGACATACCTCATCAACCGGCTCCAGGTCAGGATCTGTCTCATCGGGATCATCAGCTTCAAACCTGCCTTCACCAATCACTCCTCCTAAATCTACAACCGTTCCTCCCTCATACTCACCACAAGGATCATTAATATCTGATCCACCATAGT
>CAYPPC010000361.1:0-2522 GCA_964412435.1 uncultured Paludibacter sp. | reverse complement strand
TGGGTTTGATCGATAGCTATGTCCATGATGGGCGTATTGGCGTGGTGGTTGAGGTAAATTGCGAGACAGACTTTGTGGCACGTTTGGATGATTTTAAAACTTTGGTGCACGAGGTCGCGATGCAAGTTGCTGCGATGAGCCCACAGTTCGTTTCAGAAGCAGATATTTCAGAAGTTGAGTATGCACGTGTCAAGCAGGAATTGCTCGAGTCGGACTCACTGAAATCAAAGCCAGCTGAAATGCAAGAAAAAATCGTTGAAGGGCAGTTGAAGAAGCATTTTGCCGATAAAGTTCTGATGAGCCAAGCTTATATCTTGGACGATACCAAGACAGTCGAAGATCACGTTAAAGAATCAATCGCAAAACTTGGCGAAAATATTGTCGTGCGCCAATTTAGGCGCATTGAGCTGGGCGTGAGCGAGTAGAGTTAGTGGCTAGCGATTAAGAAGAGGTCTTATTAGCTACTAGAGCCCATAGTTGGGAGATATATTTAAGAGCAGCCTTTGCTGATTTTTTGAATATGGCCTTAGGGGTTGGTAATCTTCACCGATGTAGCCGGGAGCTTTTGTGTCTACCTTTAACAGCCGGTTAGACAGTGCGGCCGTCACGGCTTCAGGGGGTGTTCCTGCGGTCGTACCTCCTCAGGGGTCAGTTTGTTGAGTCGTGGTGGATGGCTTATTTTTGTCAACCGTGCTTGCGGGTTTCACGGGGCCCCAACCGGTTTCGTCCAACTCCTGAATGGTTCCGTCCCGCTTTTGAATTTTACCATCTGCATTAGTTATGTCTTTAAGTAATTCAGTCATATCTCACTCCTTAAGTTGTTTGATAATATTGAACACGGATAGTGTAGAGCTATCCCTGATATCACTTACTCTACAGAAATTATTAATTTGTCAAGAAGGTAAATAATTAAGCTTGCATCTTTAAAGAAAGTGTGCCACGTATAAAATATGAGTGAATTATTACCCCCACCTCATCATATTAATCATGAATTTGAGGTTTTATTAGATGACAATAGTACTGACTGAATAGCGGTTTTGCTAAAGTTAAGTGTAGATGTGCGATTTGCCTATTCTGATGGTTCGATTGGGTGATGTGCACACTCTGGGAACGATAAACAATTTTTTTCTGAGGTGTCGGCATCGTCGGCTTGATAACGACGAAGCCACATATTCATCGGTTTAGTGGTGTAGGTTGGTTTGTGGATTTCAATAGTTTCCGACGTCATATGTATTTACATCACTATCATATTAATAGCACAAAGACGATAGAGAATTGTTTGAATCGAACGCACTGAAGTTAAAATCAGCTGAATGGTAAGAAAAAGTCTTCAGGGTTAAATAATATAGCGTTGTAAATCTCAAGTTTGGATGGCATGGCCGTTTGTGCTTGACGATAGCGTCAATGTAGCCATCAGGGTGAAGGAGATCATAGCTAAGCTAGGAGAAAACATCAGTCCTGCTAATTCAAGCGAATTAAACTAGGCATTAACGGGTCAAGATTTGGTTGGCAATATTTCTTAATTCCGATATCGGATCGGGATGGTTCACCTGCCTGTTATAATGCCTTAATCCAACGGCACCCATAGTGCTTCCCGTATGCTGAGCTGTTGCTCTGATTAAATTATCAAGACCAAAGAAGGGGCCTGTCTGGTAGTTCTCTACCGAATGTCGGCCTGCTTGCGCATTCAAAGGAACTCCTAGCGAGTTGGCCAAAATAGGAGCATTCGGTGTTATCGGTAGTTCTTCTAAGTTTCGCATAGTTCGAGATATGTTTTCGCCACGCTCACTTAGATATGGTAATAAATTAGAAAGATTCATGAAGGTTACTTGAGCCTGACGATGGGTTAGCTCGTTCGCCAGGGTTTGGATGTCTGAAGAGTCTAGAACATTTGCTATCGTCGGCACGATGGCTTTCTGTCTAGCGTGGTGTTGAGCCTCAAAAAAAGCGTCATCGTTATATAGAGGGTGGTGCTCACCGACTTGTTGCCACATCTTGTATTGACGCTCGGCTTCTCTGTTGGTGTGTCTAGGGCCGATTGAAATAAGGCTTTTTCGCCACTCCTCTGCGTCATTGGCCTTTCTGAGGGACTCGACGTACTTTTGCATAAATTTAATCATGCTGGGCGAATTATCTAATACTATGATAGTTTTTTCTGGTATCAAAGAAATATTGGCGGCCAAAGAACTTTCCCCGATCAATATTGCCACTTTACTTCTTGACTGTTTGTAGTCGGCGGTATGTCGACGAGATTGAGTGGTCTCGAAATATGGCAACGAGAAGGCGTCACTAGAGAAAGGGAATTCAGCTGTCGTGCTGAGGTTGTCGGGATAGGCATTGTTGCTTACTAGGGCCTCCTGTTCGAAACTAAATAAAGGTAGGTCAGAATTATATACGCTAAGTATCTCTTCTTGGTTGCTGTCAGTATCAAGTATTTGGTTAGATACTTCGAGTTGAGATGTAGGACTAGAATAATGGGACATACTCAATTTATAATATCATATATTGATGATTTCGTAAAT
>CAYPPC010000360.1:0-2522 GCA_964412435.1 uncultured Paludibacter sp. | reverse complement strand
GCAGGTCATATTTGATGTTTTGCCCTACCTTTGCTATATTCTCCATCCCAAAAACAGCCTTAAATTCCTGCAACACCTCTGCAGCAGCCTCCCGTTCTGCCGGCAAAGAGACATAAAATGCCTCACCCGGTTCAAAAGCAAAAGAGAGGCCCACTATTTCAGCCGTAAAGGGATCAAGTCCGGTTGTTTCAGTATCGAAACAGAATGATTTCTGCATTCCCAGCTTGCTCACCAACGCAATGCGATCAGCTTTTTCTGTTACCAGGTGATATTTATGCGGTGTAGTGTGCACACTTTTCTCTTCACCGGGAAGCATCTCTTCTGCCTGTGACGGCACTTCTTCATTGGTATCAAAAAGCGACATTTGAGAGGGCTGAACAGCCTTTTTAGCAGTAGCTGCACCACCTCCCAGGATACGCGCTGCCATAGTTCTGAACTCCAGCTCTTCAAAAATAGCACGAAGCTCTTCCACATTTTTCTCTTTCAGCAAAAACTCTTCTTCATTCAGCTCCACCGGCACGTCAGTACGTATGGTAACCAGGAATTTAGAGAATTTAATCTGTTCTACATTCTCTTCTACCCGTTTTTTCAAAGCCCCCTTCAACTGATCGGTATTTTCCAGCAGGTTCTCAATCGAACCAAACTCTTTCAGCAGCTTTACTGCCGTTTTTTCACCTACCCCCGGGCATCCCGGAATATTATCCGAAGCATCCCCCATCAGGGCCAGCATATCGATCACCTGCTCATGCGAGTCCAGGTCATATTTTTCGCGAATTTCGACGGGGCCCATCACCTCATATCCTCCTCTGAACTGCGGACGATACATAAACACCTTGTCTGAAACCAATTGCCCATAATCCTTATCGGGAGTCAGCATATACACCTCAAAGCCCTCTTTTTCGGCTTTGCCGGCCAGCGTACCAATGACATCATCCGCCTCAAAACCCTCTACCTCCAGAATAGGTATATTATAAGCACGGATAATATCTTTAATCAAAGGCACTGACTTTCGAATATCTTCGGGCGTTGCCTCACGTTGTGCTTTATACTCTTTGTAAGCTTCGTGCCTGAAGGTTTTTCCTTTCGGGTCAAACGCCACACCGATATGTGTGGGATTTTCCTTGTTCAACACCTCTTCAAGGGTGTTGATAAATCCAAAAATAGCTGAAGTATTGAGTCCTTTTGAATTGATTCGCGGATTGCGTATAAAGGCGTAGTACGCTCTGAAAATTATAGCGTATGCGTCTAATAAGAATAGTTTTTTCATTGAATAATCTGTTTATCACTTGAGCAGCCTTATCCTCACCTTGGCGGAGGGATAATAGCTGCAACGGGATTCTGTTTATATTTAAGCTATAAGCAAAAAAACAATAAGAAACAGTGGTATTGCCTGATTAAACACAAGTGGAGTGAAGGAAACAGGCAACACTTGCAACTTAATTGTTTTTAATTTGTTCTCTATTAGCAGGGTCGGACTTCTGACAATCGCAAAATAATTCTACCTTTTAGTTCTGCCTCCAAAGTACTTACCCGCAAAGTAAGCGATAAGGACAGGAATAAAGGAAAATTTCCCGAGCGCTTCTGCTCCAAATGACTGAATCAAAATCATCAGCGTTAAACCTGCAAGAACAATAAAAGCCAAATCTATGAAAAGTTTTTTACTCATAACCTGATAATATGATGTGTCTCTTGTAAAATTACACAAAATAAACTTATTTCCCATGAAAAGTCGAGGGAAAATCACAAATTTGTTTAATTTTGTATTTGTAGTACAAACGAACCAAGCCGTATGGAATTTATAGAAGATATAAAAGCACCGATTCTTCGGGAACTGAAAGATTTTGATGAGATTTACAGCATCGTATTGAACAGCGATAATAAGCTGCTTGAGGATGTCCACAACTATATTATTGAAGGCAGCGGTAAAAAGCTGCGACCTATTCTGACCATTTTAGCCGCCAGGATGCTTGGTGAAGTTAATTCTCAAAGCCTCTATGCCGCCTTTGCCGTGGAGCTGCTTCACACCGCCAGCCTGGTTCATGATGATGTAGTTGACGATACAGCCGAACGCAGAGGCCGGGAATCAGTAAATGCTCACTGGACTAACAAAGTGGCTGTTCTCACCGGAGACTATGTACTTTCAAAAGCTTTGCACAGTGCTTATAGCACCGGAAATATCGATATTGTGGGGGCCATTGCACGCATTGGCATGACACTTTCAGACGGCGAACTGTTGCAGCTATCTGTCTTGAAGCCACAAACCATTGACGAGGAGCTCTACCTAAAAATCGTAGAGAGAAAAACAGCCCAGCTTTTTGCTACCTGCATGGAGGTGGGTGCCTACTCGGTAGGCGCTGACGAGAAACAGATTGAGATGCTGCGCGACTACGGACTGGCACTCGGCACCTGTTTCCAGATCAAAGATGACATTTTCGATTATGATGAAAATGCGCGGATCGGTAAGCCTACCGGCAATGATGTGCGCGACGGCAAACTGACCATGCCGCTGATTTATGCCCTGA
>CAYPPC010000359.1:2289-2526 GCA_964412435.1 uncultured Paludibacter sp. | reverse complement strand
CGTAGTTGAATCTCTTCAAAAACAGTTTCCTCTTTATGAGGCCAATTTCCCAAAGTGGTCTGAACAATCAAATGGAATGCTTCAATTAGTTGTTTGGACTGCACTGCAAGATGAAGGATATGGAGCATCATTGCAACACTATACAGAACTTATAGAAGAAGATGTAAGAAAAGAATGGAATTTACCAGCCGGCTGGAAGTTAATAGGCCAAATGCCATTTGGTAAACCAACAGCTCA
>CAYPPC010000359.1:0-2279 GCA_964412435.1 uncultured Paludibacter sp. | reverse complement strand
CAATTTAAATATTCAGAAGAACATTTTAAGGTATTTAAATAATCGGTTAATAATAAGTAATATATAAACTGAAAAACTGTCCTAACTTTTAGGGCAGTTTTTGTTTAAAGAAATTTAATTTATTTATCATTAGTTAGTAGGATTTAAAATTTTTGAATTCTTTTAATCAATATGAAATTATGGTATAATGAAAACGATAATTTAATAAATAGGAGCGTACTATGAGTAGTAATAATATTAAAATTGCAATACTTGGCTTTGGAAACGTAGGAAGGTCATTTGCTAAACTGTTGACTGAAAAACAAGAAGAAATACTTAATAAATTTAATTTAACTGTTAGCGTAGTAGCTATTTCAACCAGATCAAAAGGATGCCTGGTAAACGAAAATGGTATTGATTTAAACGATGCATTAAATGAATTGGAAAAATTCAATCATTTCGATAGAAATAGAAATGATTATAAAGAAATCAGCTCAATAGAGGTTGCAGAAAATGTAGACTATGATATTCTTTTTGAATTAACTCCTCTGCAAATTTTTTCAGGTCAGCCTGCCATTGACCACATAAAAGCGGCTCTTAATAGACAAAAACATGCAGTAAGCGCAAACAAGGGACCAATTGCTTGGGCATTTGAATCATTACGTGATTTAGCTGAGAAAAACAAGGTTCTTTTTTACTATGAAACAACTGTAATGGACGGCACTCCTGTATTTAACTTAGTTGATGAGACATTGAAATTCTGTCAAGTAAGAGAAGTAAAAGGAATATTAAATTCAACTACTAACTTTGTATTAGAAGAAATTGCAAAGGGTAAGCCCTACGATGAAGTTATAAAAGAAGGAAAGAAAAGAGGCTTCGTAGAAGAAGATCCTTCAATGGATATAGAAGGATGGGATGCTGCGGCAAAAACAGCTGCCCTATTAAATGTTCTCATGGGAGCAAACATTACCCCTTATGACGTTGACAGAAAGGGAATCGAAGACATAACATATGAGCAAATTAAAGAAGCTGAAAACAGAGGAAATGTAATAAAGCTTATTTGCTATGGAGGAATTGAAAAGGGCAAAGTAATTGCAAGAGTAAGACCGGAAGAAATAAGCAAAAGCTCACTTCTTGCAAGTATAAGAGGCACCACATCAATTGTAAGTATCACAACAGACTTAATGGGTACGGTCTCCATAGTAGAACACGAACCCGAAATAGAACAGACAGCCTATGGAGTGTTTAGTGATTTGATTAGAGTGTTAAGTAATTTCTAATAAAACATCAAACAATTGTGTAAAGGACAGGTAATACATATGGCAAATATTCTTGATAGGTTAGAAAAAGCAAAAGGCAAAGCAGGTTTTTACTATAAAAATCTTGTTACAAAAGAAGAGATAAGTTTTAACGAAAATGAAACATTTTCTGCAGCAAGCGTAATAAAACTTCCTATATTAGCGGTAGTTTACTGTGAAGTTGCAAAAGGGAATGCAAAATTATCCGACCTGATAACAGTTAAAAACAGTGACAAAGTTCCCGGATGCGGTGCCCTGTATTCATTTACTGATGAACCTACAGTAGATATACAAACACTTTGCAATCTGATGATTACAATAAGCGACAACACAGCAACCAATGTATTAATCAAGCACTTTACAATAGAAAAGATAACAGAAGAGTTCATAAAAATAGGACTAAAAGATACTAAACTTAAACGTCTGTTATTCGACAGCCAAGCAAGCAAAAAAGGAATTCAAAACTTATTTACTCCAAAAGAAATAGGCATCTTGTTAGAGCAAATATATAATAAAACTTTTATAAATGAAAAAACGTCTGACGAAATCTTAAATATACTTATACAGCAACAAATTAATCATAAAATCCCCGGCAAGCTACCAGATATAGCAATTGCCCACAAAACCGGCGAAGATGATGGCATCACACATGACGTTGGGATAGTTTATGCAGACCAACCATTTGTTGCATGCTTTGCATCCAATGAAACTAATGTAGCAGAATTTGAGAAATTAATTAGAGAAATATCATATGAATTGGCATGTGAATAAAATCAAACAAACTGTACTAATTTTTTAGGGCAGTTTGTTTTTGTTTATAAAGAAAAATAATTAACTTTTACAATTCTAAAGTCTTATTCCTAAATTCTTCAATCATCTCACTTGTAAGACTTATTTTATAGTGTTTGAAATCAAAAAAATACGGGTATATATTAAAATATATTTTATAGAAAAACATGGGAGGTAGTTATGGATTTAATGGAGCTATTATCAGGTCAGTTA
>CAYPPC010000358.1:0-2530 GCA_964412435.1 uncultured Paludibacter sp. | reverse complement strand
AAGATAGTTTCTATTTGGGCAACAACTTTTCAGGTCGGATTGACGAGTTCCGGATCTGGACTACAGTTGTCAGTCCGGAGTTTTACCTCTGGAGAAATACAATAAATAAGCACCATCCGAACTGGGATCAGTTACTTGTTTACTACAAATTTGATCAAAACCTCTGTGAACATGTGGTTGATTATAAGTTCAATTATCACGGTGTTTTCTCTAACACAGGTGCTGAGCGCAACAAGGTAGCCGATAATGATCTTTTCAAATACAGAATCAGTTCAGCCTACACTGATTTTTCACGTTTCGCCGACCGGGCTATCGATAAAGATAAATATTTGCTGACCAATGATTTAATCATTTTAGGAGTTGAATCAACTTCTGAAGGTAAAATCAATATGCCCAATCCCTATAATGAGGGTGTGGTAAGCAACGGCGAGCATCTGGAAGAGTTCCAGGGGCGTACGGGTGTGTTGTCACTCAACGGTAATGAAGCACAAATGAGTGTTGGTCCGAACGCATTGTTACCCAAAGATACTTATGCATTTCACACCTGGATCTATCTGGAAGAGTGGACGGAGGGTGCCTATATATTTCAAAAAGAGGCTTCAGCCTCAAAAGGTTTTTCTATTCGCTTAGGAAATGAAGAAGATAAAGAGATTATACTTCGAATCAATGGCGATGAATTTATTCGCAAAATTCCGGTGGCTGCAGTAGCCAATCCGGTGGGTGCCTGGTGGCATTTGGGAGTGTCAACATTCTCCAAAAGCCTGGGTCTCTCCAGAATGTTCCTTTTCGCTTTCAACGGGAAAGGCTATTTCCCTGTAACCTCAGGTTTGCCTGCTTCAACTCCAGAAAGCTGGCTGCCGGCCGATGTTGAAGAGGTAGATGCTGTAGTTGGCAAAAACCTCCATGGAAAATTAGATGAAACAGTGATCTGGCACCAGGCGCTTAGTGAAGGTGTTCTTAAAAACTATATGGATAACGGATTGCCGATGCCCGACTTTGGTAAAAAAGCGATGGAGGGGATAACCATTCAGGCAACCAACTCATTTTGGAATTATGACGATGCGGATAATGTAGGGTATGACTCCTATTCGCACACACACTATGTTGCTCTGATGAGACGCGCCTATGAAGGTCACCGGGGCTATAAAATTAGAATGAGTGTGAAAAGTCATGACAATTGGCAGTCAACTTTTGGCAGCGCCGCCAAGCGTAAGAGCCTGGCCGAAGGGATTGTGGCTGCCGCACAGTTTTATGATGGCATTGACCTCGATTTTGAGTGGTGCTATGATGGAACCTGCTTCAATAACTACGGAATGCTAATTCAGGAAGTGGCTGATTTAATGCCTGAAGGCAAAATCTTTACAGTCTCTCCCCACTATGTCTCTTATGCTTTCCCCACCAAATATATGAAAGGGGTTGATTATTTCCTGTTTCAGATGTACGGGCCATCGCCCAATATGTTCAAATGGTCAACTTACATTGACGGACATAACAGATTTATCAACCAGGGCTATCCCAAAGAGAAAATTCTGTTGTCCTACGCCACAACCACTTCAAGAGCTGCTGATGATCCGGAAGGAAATAATGTAACGGCGGCAGCTCCGATCGGAGTGCGTAACGGTTTGCTCGATGGTGATTATACGCCTGATATGGACGTAGTTATGGATGGCAACGGCAAATACCGTTTTATCACTGGCTATAACCAGACTATCGCCCGGACAGAGTATATTCATGACCACGATCTGGGTGGAATATTCTACTGGGATATGGGTAATGATGTTGAAACCTCACATCCGTACAGCCTGGTAAAGGCTTCCAATTATGCTATCTCGAGCAATGTGGACAGTGTTGTGACCCGGGTAAATCTGAATCCGAGCGGATTGATTCATCCTAAGAGTTCCACGAGTAAAATGCATGTTTACCCTAATCCGGCAAAAGATAATATCTCCCTGCTGGTAGCCGATACGGAGACTATTGAAGATGTTAAGATTTACGATACTACAGGTAAATGTGTACTTCATATCGACACATTGCAGCAGCACAGCATAAATGTTACAGCTCTTAGAAATGGTTATTACCTTTTGAGAGCAGTTTCAGACACAGGTGAAAATTACTCTTGCTCTTTTATAAAACAATAAAATATTTATTAGACACATGAAAAAAACTAATTGGATTATAATAGCACTCTTTGCACTCTTCGCCCTGCACGGATGCAATGATGAAATTGGCAATCCGGGGGATTTTTCCATCCCCTCCGAACTGAGTGTGATACAAGTGTATGACACAGCCGGGAATTATTATCAGGTGGATGTTTCCCGCGCTATTGACACAACTTATGTCTATTTCAGAACACACAGAGATACTTTGAAAGATGAAAGCGGACAGCCACTCCTGGATCCTTACGGTAACTTACAGATTGAAATTACCAAAGAGCCTTATATCAGTGATAAGGTGGCAAAATACTTTGAATTAGAGACTATTTTGCTGGAATCACCCGCTACAGAGCTGCATATAGAGTTAAATTCCAATG
>CAYPPC010000357.1:0-2534 GCA_964412435.1 uncultured Paludibacter sp. | reverse complement strand
ACCCAATTGATTATAACCCCTTAATCAATCAGTTCTCCCACAAATCCTGTTCAAGATTCATCAGCTCGGTTTCGATGCGTCGCTGTTCAGCGCGCAGCATCTCCTCGTCAACTGTAAGTTCGAGAAGCATACGACTGTACATATTACTGTCGCCAAGCAGATAGCTTGAATATAGTTTTTGAGAGAAAAAGTCATCATAAGTTACCCTGCGGCTGTCATTTCCGTCTGGAACAATGTATTGTCGCATCAGGTAAGGGCGCAGTTCATCAAAGGAGAACCAGCAAAGTACCGAGTTGCGGAAATAGGCCATTGTATCGTTTCCGGCCATATTGTCCGGGTGCAATGCATACATCGGTGCAATAGCAATAATTTTAGAGTAGAGGCGTGAGGTGTGCGAATCAAAAAAGATCACCTCCTGAATTAAATACTTCAGCTGATTGCGCACGTAACGCATATATTGGTCCGGATTTACTAAGCGCTCCTCGGTGATAGGATCCACCTGAATCAGATTGTTCTCCATCTCTTCGTCATAAGCAAATGTGCGTGATAGCTCTTCACCGTTCAACAGCACATCAAAGTCAGGGCGAACATCCCGCGGATTCCGGGCATAAACATTCACTCCGCTCACAATGGCATCGAGCATCACCCGAAAAAGACTGCGGTTTTGCTCGGAAGGACGGGTTGGGAAATAGAGCTGGTAGTTTTGCTTTTCGCGCATATCAATCACCCGATAGACCACGCGCGACCAGACAACATCCTCAGCCCGGTGATTAATAGTAGCAATGGTATCAGCCGACTCATCCATCTCCCAGGTTTGCAAACGAATATTTCCGATTCCATCGAAGAATGCTGCATTCGGATCCTGTGCTTTCACACCGGCAGAGAGTGCCAGTAAAGCCGCAGCAATAAATATAAATCTTAAATGTCTCATATCTTTGGATCTGTATTTTCAAAAATTACAACTCTACCTGAATAACGCCCAGGTCGCGTGTTTTACCATCAGGCCCTACTGCCTGAATATTTTTAAAGGTAATAATATCACCGCCTTCCAGCTGATCCAGATCAGACTTCTGACGTGAAGTCAACTGTCCGCTGTTACTGGTTGATGTACCAATAATCGATAACTGCATAAAGGAGGTTACATCAAACTTGGCCTGAATTAGCGCATCTTCTCCATAACTGGCAATAATCCGTGCATTCTGAAGCTGACGCCGTGTGATCCGGCCTTGCTTAATTTGCCGGGGTACTCCGCCACCATCTGTGTATTGCAAATAAGCTATAGGATCAGGCAGGTAACGAACCCGGAAATCACTGCTTCCCATCGATTGTTCCCGGCCCTCAACCATTGCGGTAACATGCACTGTGATTGACTCGTCGCGGGTTGCACGTACTGTGTAGCGTCCGTCACCGGTTTTAGCAGCAGTTCCGCCCTCCACTCTCACGCGAATATTTTCATTGGCCACACCCGGCACCGACACACTGAAGTGGTTATCGATTCCGAGATAAACCACATTCACATCTTCGTTGGAGATGGTGGCAGTGGGTGTTCCCACGGTATATTCTTCAGTAAACGGATAAGTCCGCGAACCTCCATTGTTATCGGGCATCCGGATGTAACCTGAGAACTTATGTGTTCCGACTGTGCTGGCAACAAACTCATATTTACCAAATTTGTTAGCACCGCCCACCGGAATTTTATTTCCATTGACAAAATACTCGTAACTGCGGGTTGAGTCAGTTGCAGCCAAAATGATATCGGCCGAATATCTTCCGCCCTGAATAATATAACGCGAATTGGGCACCACAAAAGCCTGAACTTTATTCACCCGGAAGTCATCAAAGTCGGTGCGCGACTTCAAAAACTGAACCGTTTCGGCCTCTGCCGAACGAATGTCTGACTGGTATTTGGTCAGAATGGTAATAGCCGCCTGAACAGGCATCGACTCAAACATTTTACTCTCCCAGGTAGGTCCGCCGGTAGCAAACATAGTGTTGTACATCTCGGCATTACCGGGGTTCAGCTTCACCAGAAACTCGCGGTAATCATCCATTTTTTTACGCAACTTGGCTCCATTTCTTCGGGTCAGTGCATACTCTCCCGCAGCATCAATGTTTTCACGGGCTATAATTGTTTCTGCTGTTTTATCAGCCTTTTTGCCGTCAGCAATTTGCAGAATACCAAACTTAAACTCATGCAGATAGTCATAAAACTCATTGGATTTTTGCTGCACCTCATTAGCCTGATCAAGCCACTCCTTCGCTTTCGACTTGTTCCTTTCATACATAAAGTTGAAGTCATCATACAAGGCTGCATTTCGCTTATCCGACGACGAAATTGATTCACGCAACCCCTTGTCGACAATGGCAAAACCGTCGAGGATCTCGCTCGACACATTCAATGCCAGCATCGCCGTCAGCACCAGGTACATCATACCAATCATGCGCTGCCGCGGGGTTTCGGGACAATTCTTGGCTCCACTCATCTTCTACTTCTCTTTCTATAATAGAATTTTTGATTTCGTTATAAAAATTTA
>CAYPPC010000356.1:0-2538 GCA_964412435.1 uncultured Paludibacter sp. | reverse complement strand
ATTATTTTATTGGCACCATTCAGGTAAACCACCCAGAACTCTTCGTGGGCCAAATCCTCCAAAGTTGGAGCAAAAAGATCGTGCAAATCGCTGCTGCGACTTATCTTCTTTCGCTCGAGCACCTCCTCGATTTGTCTTCTTTTCCCAAATTCAAGTGCAGCGGCAATGGTTATTGCCTTGGCCTCTCCAATGCCTTTGTAGCTTTGCAGCTGGCTGATTGAGAGACGAGCCACTTCATTCAGATTATCATGATTATCACTCAAAATCCGGCGACAAAGTTCAACTGCACTCTCCTCCCGGTTGCCGGAACCGATTAAAATAGCCAAAAGTTCGGCATCCGAAAGCGCCGACGAGCCCTTGGCCAGCAACTTTTCACGCGGACGGTCATCTTCCGCCCACTCGCGTATGGATAATTTTGTCATTTTTCAGTCAATTAGTTTAATGGTACATCAGTATATTAACTAATTGTTTTTAAGTCCAAATTGTTCTGAAATTATTCCAATAAAACTTCAACGACTTATATTTTCCCTAAAATATTGATTTCATTGGCTAATTAACACATTGACAAATTGGCTCATTAGTAGCCTGAATCCTGTAGCATTTTTCGATAATCATTCATTTGCATCAGCTCTGGCAGTGTTGTTTTTTTATTATTTTTCATATAGCTTTTCACAATTTGCAGTCCGAGCCACTCTCCCAGCCTGCCGGGAGAATCGGGTGATACCGGTGCCGTAAAAGGGGCATCCTCCATATATTTCCGAATCAGAAAGCGATCACTTGAAAAAAGTGCTTTGTTTCCCACCACGCTTTTCCAGATATCTTTTTCATATTTCTCAGCCCAGTTTTGTTGCGCTGCAGTAAAACCGATGATTTCATTTTCGCTGCGTTCCGGCAAAAATGCGGAGAGTAGGAAAAGTACTTTTCCGTGATAAAGCATGGAGTCAAGCAGGGTGGTTTCCCGGCTATCGAACCGAAATAAGGAGAACAGCAGGTTGGACATTAAATCAACCGGCAATTGTTCCGGCCTCATATTCACCAGCATATAGTCATAAAAAAGTGATTGATAAGGCTCATAGTCGCTACCCAGGTAAAAATCGCTACCCACTCCCATCAATGAGAGCGAGGCATCGCTCAAAAACTGAGCGTGCAGACCGGAAACAAAGAGATAGACCCGGGGCAGATTGACTGCCGGAAAATAGTGTTTCAAGTAGCTGAAAGCCTTTCTTAGTTCATTTTCGACATCTGAAATATCTTCAAAAACTGCTGCCGTTTTCTCATTTATTTCAAGTAAGGAGAAGTGCGACACAAAGTCTTTCAACACTTCCGAAACAGTGAGAGTGTCCCGGATAGAAACACCTTCAAGTTCGTTGACAAAGATCTCCAGAAAATCAGTGTGATCCCTGTAGAGATTGTCCAATGTTTGTTCAAAATCAGCTGTGTCAGCAGCAATAACATCCAGGTCGAAGCGATGAATTTTAAGATCAGCAAGTGCAATATTTTTATCCAGTCGGTAATTAGAACGTTTTTCGCAAGATTGGAAAGCAAAAAGCAATAATAGTACTGTGATATAGATAAGTCTTTTTTTCATGATATGCTGTTCAGAGTAAAAAGTTTTGCAGAAGTCCTTTCACCCGGGAATAAAAGAAATCCGCAACAATGCACAAAGTTATAAAAACAACTTAATGTATCGCTGCGGATTCTCTGTTTTTATTAAAAAAAACGAAAGAATAGCTCTTGTAAGTACTTAGAGCCTATTAACGCTTTTTCTTTTTCGCGTTTTCACGCATCATTTTCTCCTGTTCACGCTGCATTCTTTCAAGGCGCGCCATCATACCGCCACCTTTTTTGCCTTTTTTAGCTTTCTCTTTACTCTTCTTTTCCAGATCAGCCAGCAGCTTTTTATCATCAATCAATACACGTGTCAAGTTATTCTGAATCACAGTAAATAGTGATGAAAGTGTGTAATAATATGTCAGTCCGGAAGCATAGCTGTTGAAGAGGAAGAAGAACATGATGGGCATCACATACATCATATTTTTCATCATTCCTGCGCCCGGCTGATCAGCAGCCGGCTGCGTATTAGCCATACTGATGCGCGTGGAGAAGATAGTTGTAACCATCATCAACAGCGCAAAAAGACTGATATGATTTTTGAAAATATTGCTGATAATCGGGATATTGGCATTCCATGTCAGAATGGCGTCATACGACGAAAGGTCTTTGGCCCACAGGAAGCTCTCCTGACGCAGTTCAATAGCAGTCGGGAAGAAGAAAAACAGGGCTATCAGCACCGGAAACTGAATAATCATCGGCAAACATCCGCTCATGGGACTGACTCCCATTTTATTATAGAGATCCATCGTAGCCTTCTGCCGCTCCATAGCTTTCTCAGCCGGAATGCGGGCATTAATCTCATCAATCTGAGGCTTCAGCACGCGCATTTTTGCACTTGACATGTAAGACTTGTGGCTCAAGGGCGCCAGTAACAGGCGGATAGCCAGCGTCATCAGCAAAATAATAACACCAAGACTGTTGATA
>CAYPPC010000355.1:0-2549 GCA_964412435.1 uncultured Paludibacter sp. | reverse complement strand
GATATGAATGCGAACGGGAAGAATATCAACAATTTGACTTCTATTTCAAAATCAGGTTCGAAGATTAACCTTTCAGACCCTACTTTTATGGTATTTAGTATTTGGGATAGTGACCGGTTTGTCATTTCAGACGATGGGATATACGCAATGACAAAAATAGAAGCGAGTTCTTTTTATACAAGTGGGGCAGTTAATGCAGCTGAGTTCAAATTCGGTAACTGGACATTCAAGCAGGATGCTTCGGGCAGATTGGGAATATACAACGGCGCAACAGAGGTAGCTTGTTTTAATGCAGACGGAACTTATGTAAACTTATAGCAGTATGATACTTATCAATAAACCCATATCACCGATTATTGGCACAGAGTACGAATTTACATTCAAGGATTTGGCTGATAACAATCTCTACAACGAGGTGGTTGAGTTTCTGAACTCTGCTAAAAATACAGCGTCTTTACTTCTTGGAGAACTGACTGAACTCCCCTCGTTGGCTAATGATGAAAAACCAGTAAAGCTCAAACTGCTCACCACGCAGCTTGTGTATATACGGATCAAAGGGGTAGACTACCCTTTCAGAGGTCACGATACTGGATTAAACCTGACTGAGTTTCCACGTGTAGGGCAGGACACCTATTTCCCGCTCCGCACGCTTCCATCAGTCATTCAGATTAAATCCGTATCCAACGCTGTGGGGTGCGAGGTGGTTTCGGGAGGTTTCAAAAGTCCGTCTTACTCGTTTGGAGGACAGACTTCAGGCGGTGCGGTGCGATTGAAGATTACCACGTGGTCAGGACATTTGGCACTCAATTCTTTTCAGCTTGTTTCGCAAATTCAGGGCACTCCGTTTTACACCAATATACAGGTGAGCACCACCAGTCACGAAACAACAGGACAGCATAAGTACCGGGATTTGAGAATGTCGATATCTATTCCGGGTCAAGGCAATATGTCCCTTTCTTCGGTAGTAGTGCCTAAAATCCGATTCGATTACACCATCTGGGATGAAGCCACACAAACAAGTTCGTGGGCATCTTGGGAAGAATATAATTGTTCATTCACGTGGAATAGCGGACTGCAAACCTACGTGTGGAGATTCAATGAGCCTAACGATGAAGACATTTCCTATTTCGAAGCATCTGCCGTTTATAACTACGAAAGCTATCCGTTTGACGCTGAAACCTTGATTGTCCTGTCAGACGGAAGCCGTACATTAAAGTTGAGAAACAGCACACAGCAGGACTTTTACAATAACAATACTCATACGACCAATTTTCTCTATTCCGTTCAGCACTGGCAGAATACCTATCCGTTAATTACAGGCGGGGAGAATATCTACGATAAAACAGATACCATCTACTTCAATAGTTTTGGGGTGAGCATTGATTGGGTAGCTCGTAAGATTGGCACTAACTCACAAAACCTGGCGGACTTATGCCTTCATCCATCGGTCAATAAATGGGCAAGGTGGAAATCATTCCGCCTGGCTAAACTATCGGGGGTGACAGAAACAGACAATCACCACCTGTATCATTACACCATTCCACAGGCAGCGGGGGCTGATGAAACGGTTTTATCTCAGGAATGGGTCTATGACCGACCGGAGGGTGGATTGTCAGAACCTTATCGCTTACTTGATTTTCGGAATTACCTTGAAACGGCCGTAGTACCCATTGAGATTCAGTTTCCTGCTTCTATCAATGTGAACGGCACGGGTTCATCCGTTAAATTAGTACTTAAGTCCGTAGATCCGGCTAATATGTCATTCCCGTCACTGGGTGTATATTTCGGGGTAATGCTAAAAAAAGGCTCGGCACGGCAGTACAAAACAGCGTCTTCTGCTATGTTGCTTGGAGGACTTGAAGTAAGCCTGGCAGGATGTTCGCTGCTTACCACAGGGAGTTCAATCGAGATATACTGCTTCTACACCGAAACAGCAATCCCTAATTTTGTAACCACTACAACAGCTGTTCTTAAATCTTTAAATTTAGAAAATAATATATCCATCAAAACAATTAGCGTACAATGAAAAAACTAAACTTCAAATCCGTACAAGTAACCGACATTGACGGCACGGTAAAAGAACTTGACTTCTCAAAAGAAATCGGCAATCTGATATTCCGCACCACAAAAGATTTGGGAGAGCTTGAAACAGCCCGGGAAATCTATCAGAAAGGCGAAATAGAAGTCGATGAGAAAACAGCCGAAATGATAAAAAAGTATATTGACGAAAATTTTGTTGCTTTTGCAAAAGAAGCATTAATCCCGATATTCAAATGGTAACCAAAAACGACATTTTGGGCATAATAGTAGATACCCTTTATCCGATTTTAGTAAAACAATAATATATGGCAACAATAAAGCACATTTTCAAAGGAGAAAGCCTTTCGATGCTGTTCGCTTTCCCGGCTGAATACGACATGGCACGGATTCAATCGCACGGGATTTGGATAGGCGGAACGGAGTTTACGGGGGTAATCATTGGACGGGGGATTGAGTTGAAACTCACTTCACTTCAAACCGATTTGATGAGCGGCAACCAGCGTGTTTCG
>CAYPPC010000354.1:0-2571 GCA_964412435.1 uncultured Paludibacter sp. | reverse complement strand
TAAACGGAACATCTCCACAATCGGAGTGGTTTTTCCTTCACGCACCACCAGCCTGTCACGCTCCCGGCTTACCGCCACATTTCCAAGGAAAGGGGCTTTCACCAGCGCCTGAAACTCTTTGTTGTCTTCAATTTTATTGCTTAGCATATCCCTCAGGAATATAATCATAAAAGGAATAAGCACACCCAGCATCAGGGCTACCAATAGCAAAATGCTTTTCCGTGGCTCCACCGGCTCCAGCGAAGAGTAAGCCTTGTCTATAATTCTTGCTGCAGGCGCAGTACTCGCCAGCCTGATGGCGTTCTCTTCTTTCTTTTGAAGCAAATAAAGATAGAGACTTTGCTTAATCTGTTGCTGTCTTTTAATCTCCAGAAACTCCCTCTCTTGGGTGGGCACATTGCTAATTCTGGCCATAAAAGCATCATCCTTGCGCTTCAGGTCATTCAAAGCAATTTTTAGTCCGCTCTTCAGGCTGTTTACACTGGCAAGCACATTGGAGCGAAGCGCAGCCACCTGCTCCTCTGCCAAAAGCAGAACCGGGTTACTTGAACTGGCGGTTCTTTTTAGCTTCATCCGTTCCAGCAGTGCAGTGTTATACTCCTGAATGGCAAATGCAAGGGTCTGATCATCGGTTACAATATTGGCCGGAATCAGTTTATCATCATTTTCCGGATTTTTCATATAAGCCTCCACCGAATTAATCATATTCAGCTGTATCTCCAGTTCGGTACGCTTTTTTTCATACTCATCAGCCGATTTCAGATAGAGCTCCGTTTCTGCCGAAAGATTAGTGAGGCGATTTAGCTTTTTATAATCCTCCACATCATGCTCCACATCAAACAACTCATCGGTAATAATTAACAGACGTTCATTGATAAACTCCGCTGTACTGGCCGCAAGAGCTCTTTTATCAAGACTGGCATCTTCGTTATAAAGCTCAACAAGAGAGTTCAGAATATCTTTGGTTTTATCCCGGTTAGACTCTACCAGCGAAATGGCAATCGCGTTGGTCTGCTTGTTTACCGTTCCGATTTTTATATTATTGCGATAATCATCAATAAGCACTTCCATGGGGTAAAAAACAACTCTGTACTTTGATCCGGGCTCAATCTTACCGGTTTGTGCAAAGTTGAAATCTCCCAGCGGAGTCTGCATAGTTTCAGCGATATTATTCAGTACAAACTTTTTCTTAAAATGCTTTTTCACCTTTATCTTCACATGAAACTTCCCGTTTTTCTCTTTTATTTTGAAGCGGTAAGTATTGGTAATGGTATCCAGCCGCTCAGGGGTGAGGTCCAGATGAAAAGGCATATCATTATACTTCTCAACATGTCTCAGCTTAATTTTTTCGAAACTTTTCACCTGGATATTCAAGGTGTCCACTACCTGTTTCATCAGTTTGTTGGAGCTGAGAATCTGCATTTCATCTTCCACCTCATTGTTAAAACCATTAATACCAAAACTCTCCATCGTTTTCACCTGCGGCACCAACGATGCCT
The DNA here is from genome assembly GCA_964412435.1 of uncultured Paludibacter sp. Taxonomy (GTDB): domain Bacteria; phylum Bacteroidota; class Bacteroidia; order Bacteroidales; family Paludibacteraceae; genus UPXZ01. The sequence goes on along the minus strand of CAYPPC010000354.1, from coordinate 1,072 downwards.
GATTATCAATTCGGAGTAAGATTTTAGTTTTTACCAAATATTTATTCTCTGTGGATTTCAGATAGAAAACTGCCAGAAAAAGAGTAATGAGTACAGACAGTGCAAACCAATGCCACTGCTTCAGATAACGCAGCAGCATCTCACGAATTTTTACCGCATCACTATTTTGTTGTCTGTTATTTATATTTTTATTATTCATATCCTATCAATTGTACAGTTAAATATCAATTCCCTTTTTGTGTTACTGAAAATATGATAGCAGCTACAGAGGCAGTAGAAGTAATCATAGAGAGGAACAATGGCAGGTTTTGCGACGTTATCGATTTCACCTTATTCGGTTCTACATAAATAACATCATTTTGTTGTACATAATAATAGGGTGAAGTAAAAATGCTTCCGTCATTTAAGCTCAGACGCCCGAACTCGATAGCTCCGTTTATTTCACGGGCAATTAAAATTGTCTCTCGCTTTCCGTAAGGAGTTAAATCACCCGCTATGCCCAGCACATCCAGAATGGTAGTCCGGTCGTGTGTTAACTGATAAGCCCCGGGTCGCTCCACCTCACCCAGTACCGTTACACTGTAGTTCATAAAACGCACATTAACAATAGGATCCTGAACAAACTGAGCTATTCTCTCTTCGAGTAACTCGATTAGCTCTTTGCGGGTCAAATCAGCAACCGCCACTTTTCCCAGCACCGGAAAGCTGATAGATCCGTCCAGAGCAACGGTATAAAGTGGCATACTTGGAGCTGCATAAAGCTCTTCTGAATAGGGAGCGCTGTAGGCAACAAATGGGAGGTTGAAACTGGCAACCGTTTTTGGATCAAGTGCCGAAACTGAAATAGCCAGTTCATCGCCGGCCACAATTTTTGACTCATGCCTGAAGTCAACCATCGAGTTAAAAACCGACGCCGACTCTTTGTCCACGTCGCTAAAATAGAGTAATCTTTTTTGAGAAGTGCAACCTGCTGTCAGCAAAGCCACCATCAATACAAGTGTGAGTAAATGGGAATTTTTCATATATCCAAATAGTTCTCAGGTTGGTGTTATAAAGTAAAACCTTAATGCCA
>CAYPPC010000353.1:0-2593 GCA_964412435.1 uncultured Paludibacter sp. | reverse complement strand
CACTAACCTGGCCAATGATTTCGGCACAGCTGCAAGTGAGTGATCCTTTAAGGTGACCTTTTTCGCCAATAACCACTTTGGATTTGCCAATAATATCTCCTTCTACTTCACCGTCAAGTCTGAAATCTGATTCTACAGTTACAGTACCCACAATTTTTGTCCCTGACGCAATGATATTGATAATACCACCGTTGATCACAGGGGTATCAAAATTATCCTTTTGTTTTGCCATTCTATTTAATCGTTTTTTAATCATTTTACAGACCCCAAAATTAGTTATTTTTCAGTAAGTAAAAAAATAAGAGCCTAATTTTTCTATTATTTATGATAAAAGAAGTAACTTTGTTAAGCTTTTAAGCCAAGTTTATGCAACTAACGATAAGACACCTGAAACATAAAGATATTGATAAAACTGCGTGGGATCATGCCATAGCGCAATCGTCCAACACGCTGGTTTATGCCGAAAGTTGGTTTCTGGATATAGTCTCACCCGGCTGGGAGGCTCTTGTTTCAGCGGATTACAGTTACGTGATGCCATTGCCGGTAAAACGCAAGTTCGGACTACCCTATCTTGTTCAACCGGATCATACCCAACAACTTGGAGTTTTTTCAAACAAAGAAATCGATGAAAATATTGTTGAAGAGTTTGTACGTAAAATACCCTATTACAGCTATGAGCTGCATTTGAATGAGGGCAACCATTATGAAAAAGCAAATCGTAGGGTGAATATGTTGCTTGACTTAAACAAGGATTTTAGTGAACTGGAACGTGCTTTTTCAAAAAACTGTAAAAGAAATATCAAAACAGCATTGTCCAAAAATCTGAGTATAGACAAAACCTTGTCATACATCGAGTTTTTGAAGTTTTATGACTATACCGAAACTGATTACAACAAAACAAACATAGTAATTGCAGAAAAGCTGCTTGAAGAAGGAATTGCAAGTGACCGAATGGAGATCTATTCTGTACGCAATCCGGAAAATGAAGTTATTTCCGCTCTTTTCTTTATAAAATCTTCAAACAGAATCATCAATATGCTCCCTGTCTCAAACGAGGAAGGAAGAAAATCATCAGCGATGTTTTTTCTGATTATGCAGGTGATAAAAAGTTTTTCCGGCAGGGAGTTGACGCTTGATTTTGAAGGCTCCATGGTCGAAGGAGTAGCCCGTTTTTATAGGGGATTTGGTGCGGAAGAGGTAAACTATGGATTAATTAAAAGGTTTAGACCTAAATTACTAATAGGCAGAATATGAAAGTATTATTTATATCGCACTGGTATCCGCACAGAAAAGATAGTATGTGGGGGCTTTTTGTGCAAAAGCATGCTGATGCTGTCAGTATTTATGCCGATGTGCAGGTAATCAATGTGCAGCCGGAAGAGGATATTAAAAAGTTTGAGATTGAGGAAAATGTTTACAATAAGGTCAGGGAGATTCATATTTATTACCCTGCCGGTGGCAGTGGTCTCTGGAGTAAGATAAGGAAAACGATAAATTATTTCAGGGCTTATATAAAAGGATTTTCCAAATTAAAAAAATCCGGCTGGAAGCCCGATATAGTGCATGCAAACGTACTTACACGTACTGTAGCGATTGCGAGGGCCTACAAATTTATGACAGGAACACCCTACGTGATTACCGAACACTGGACCCGTCTGCTCAAGTCACAGGACAATTTCCATGGCTACTTCAGGAATAAACTGGCTCACAATGTAGTTAAAAATGCCGGTTGTATTATGCCTGTTTCCTACGAGCTGAAAGAGGGGCTTGAATTTAACAACTTGTTACTTACCCGTTGTGAAATAGTTGAAAATGTGGTTGATAATCTCTTTTACGAGACCTACCCGGTAGAAAAACCGGATAAAATGCAACTCTTGAACATCACCTGTTTTGCTGAGAATCATAAAAATGTATTTGGTTTGCTGTGCACAGTCAGAAAGATTGCTGAAACGAGAGACGATTTCCGCTTAATTCTGGTGGGTACCGGTGATGATTTTGAAAAGACCATGCAATTTTATCAATCTCTTGATTTCCCGGAAGATACCGTCCTGTTTGCAGGTTTGAAAACCTCGCTTGAAGTGGCACAAATGATGCAACAAGCCACCGGAATTGTACAGTTCTCCAATTATGAATCAGCAGGAGTTGTGGTACAGGAAGCACTGGTTTCGGGACGTCCGGTTATCAGTACCAAGGTTGGTATTGCTCCTGTTTACATCCATGCAAGTAATGGAATTTTGGTAGATGTAAAGGCTGAGGATCAACTGTTTGACGCTATTACTTATCTGCTCGACCATCCCGGAGAATATGACAATGAAGCAATTAGTGAAGCGGCACAAGCTGAGTTTAGCTACGAACGAATCGGTAAAAAATACTTCGACATTTACCGTGATATTTTAGAAAATTAAAAGAGTGAGTTATGAAATTAGGTGATAAGATTAAAGCAATCGGAAAAATTACGGCCAAGGTTTTAGGTACACCGAAATCGCTTTTTAAGGTGCTTGAAGATGAGAGTAATTTTGAGCGGCGTTTGATGAAAAGCTACAACAGGAAAGGTTTCAGGAGTGTTGACATTAACTTTTTCCTGAAAAACAGA
>CAYPPC010000352.1:0-2599 GCA_964412435.1 uncultured Paludibacter sp. | reverse complement strand
AAACATTGCAGAGCTTAATACTTCGCTTTCTTTATTCTTTCGCTTATAAGCGAACCGCTCCCCTGTGAGTTCTGATTTAGCATTCATGCGAAACTGATAAGCACAGGAAGCGACGGCGGATTTTCCGCCTGACCGACCAAGTATTTTTGCCGAAAGGTGATAAATAGCCATAGGGAGGTCTCCTCGACTTATACACATGAGACGAACCACGAAGCACACTAAAAGTGCGTAGTAGCCGTCGATTGTGTATAAGTCTATAAAGGGGTCAAGGGGGGCAAAGCCCCCTTGCGCACCAAACTTGAAAAGTTTGTGTAAGTGCGCCCTTGCTCATCTGACGCCGTTAAACGTCGCCGTCGAGCTTCGGGAATAAGTGTAGCATGATTTTTAGATCTTGTCAAAACAAGACTAAAAATCGAATGCGAAACGGTTAACGAACGAGACAAGACGTTGAACGGCAACTGATGAGCATAAAAGCCGTCTAGATTGCGTTATTTAAAAAAGTACTGTATAGTATTACTAGATAAAGCAAAATAGGAGGCTTAAAAATGGCAAAGTTATTATCAAGAAAACAAATACTAGAATTAAGTGAAGAAGAGCAAAAAAAATACTTTGAAACAGTGGAACAAAAAATAAAAGAAGAGATGCTAGCTCAAAGAGAAAAAATAAAAGAAGAAAAAAAGATAGTAGCGAAAATTGAGCAAGCAAAAAAACAAAAAGAAGAAGCAAAAAACCGCAAAAAAAGAACACATGCTTTGATTTTGTTTGCGACTGATGCTATCTGTTGCATATCTTGAAAAGATGATTGAAACAGTAACAAGAGAAACAGACAAAGAAGATTTAAAACTTTTACTCAAAGAAGTAAAAAATAAAAAGTAAAGAAGAAGGCACAAGAAAAAGTTTATTCTTTTTCTTGTGTCAAAGTCTTTCTGCCAATTTTTTTATTGTATTACGTGGAATTGAAATTGGCACAGTTATAACATCAACATTTTTGTCTGATATATTATTATACTCTAAATCATATAAAACATATTTTTGTACGGCTTTCACTTCGTCCAAGTCTGATGCTAAAAACATATCGTCTCCGTCTTTCCATCTCCAAGCTATCGCAATAATATTATTCATTTTCTTTTCTCCCTTTTTTTTCATGTTTTTCTTTTAAAATTTTATATGCTTTAAATTCACAATCTTGCTTTTTTAATTCTTCGCTTATTTCAAATAAGTATTGATTTTGCATTTGCTTTTTAAATTCTTCTTGAAATTCTTTATTATACTTTTTTTTATAATATGCTATTTCTTCTTGCTCTCTGTTTAATTGATTTTTTCTTTCTTTTTCAAGACTAGAATCTGTTTTTAATATTTTATGCAAATTTAAATTTTCATTGCATTTAAAAAATATTTCATTGCTTCCGTACCCGCCAAAGTCAACGTCTGTTGTAAACTCAAAATTACTTTTATTCATTTTTGATACTAACGTTCTAACGGCTCTTCTAAAACTATCTGTTCTTTGATTTTCCGTTTTCATTTGCACAAGCTCTCTAAAATATTCTACAGTCATTTTTACTGACCATTCCCCTTTATTTTCGTTATGATATCTTTTCAAACCTTGGGTATTTCGATACATTGCGAGATAAAAATAAAGTCTTTGTGCATAGTTATTTTTTGAGTTTATACTAAGTTGTCCTAGAACCTTTAAATCTGTTGTTGTATATTTTTCTTGAAAAATCATATTAAAAAAATAAGCATTAAAAACTATTTTTATTAAATCATTCTCCCATGTTGTTTGTGCAAACAATGGAACCCATTGCGACTTATTTTTATTAACTGTTTTTATTACAACTTGTGATAAAGTGTTAAAATTTTTATAATATACATCTCTTATATTTTTAGTATCTGATAAATCCATTTTTTCAAAAAGTTCTTGTATCTTAAAGCGAGCTTCAAAGGTATTTGCTGGCACTTCTTCCAAGGGTACACCTTTTAAGATTTTGTCAAAAGGATTGTATTTCCAATCCAGACAGGCGACCGCAAAATAAAACAAATTTTGTTGTTCAGCTGTCATCGAGTAAAAACATTTAACAAAGTCATTTCCGTTTCTAATTTTTGTTACAGAAAACGTTTGTTTTTTTTCATTCATGGTTTTTTAGGCTCCTTATGTTTTTAAAGTCTTTTTAATATATTTTTCAACTTTGCGTCTATGGTAGAAACTAAAAATTGACCACAATAAAATCGCAGACCACCACAATAAAATCGCAGAATCAAAAAATTGACCACAATAAAATCGCAGACATACACAAATAATCTGTATTTTTTATAGTCTTTATATGTTAATTGTAACACATAACGGCTATATGTCAAGCTTATTTTATGTTAAAATCAAGAAAAAAAGGAAAATTGTGGATAACTTTAAAAAAAACGGGCTTATAAGCGACTTTTAGACCCTCGCTCAGCTCTAAATATCAACCAAGCGTTTTACGTCGCTCTGGGAGCTTGTAGCGAGAAAAGTATCAAGTACGCTTAAAAAGTCGCTCTACGAGCCGTTAAACGTGGTTTTAGAGCGTTTTTTTTCTTGACAAATACTAAAAAAAGAGTCCTTGCAAGG
>CAYPPC010000351.1:0-2619 GCA_964412435.1 uncultured Paludibacter sp. | reverse complement strand
AGATCGATCTGTGCCGGCAGGTTGGTGCCGGTATTCACTTCGTCGTACATGTTGATGGCAGCATTTTGCGAGTAGCGCAGATTCTCTTCGGTATAAACCTCGTAGATTCCTTTCGAAAGTGCTTCGTCATCATTACCGTCAGTGTAAACATTGTTGCCTTTCTTGGCAAAAACAGTAGCTGTTCCGGTATCCTGACAGAATGGCAGAACTCCTTTGGATGAAATTTCCGCATTGCGGAGCATGGTGATGGCCACAAATTTGTCGTTGTCGCTCGCTTCCGGATCAGCCAGAATCTTGGCTACCTGCTCCTGATGATCAGGGCGCAGTAGGAAGTTGGCATCGCGCAGTGCGGTGCGTGCCAGCAGGGTAAGTCCTTCGGGCTCAACTTTCAAAATTTCTTTATCGCCAAATTTCTCAACGCTTACGTGATCTTTTGTAAGCAGATAGTATTCGGTCTTCTCTTTGCCCATTTCAAACGGGTCCTGATAAATAAATGGTTTTGTTGACATGTTGTTTATTTATAGTTTTTGTAAATGTTTTCTCTTAAATCGGAGTACAAAAATACGATTTTTTAGCCAGATTACAAAGGAAAAGGCTCCTGGATTTTTCAAACATAACTCTATCGGCGGCTGTCGGCTCCGAATAATAAAAAAATGCCTTTGACGCAGTGGTAAAAGGCATTTCTGTGCTTCTGTGAAAGAAGTTTATTTCTTTTTAAAGGAGAGGAGAAGTTCGCTCAGCTTAGCTGTCATCTCTGCATTTTTCTCTTTTTTGGCTGTTTTCAGTGCACTCTTAACTAATTTGTTGGCCGCTTTTGTGTTGCCTCCGGCAAAAAGCAGGTTAGCATAATTGTTTAAGTTGATCTCGTTGGGCTCCTGGTTGTAAGCAGATGCAGCCCAGCCGGCTGCCTTTTTCACTGCTGCCAGGTCGTCAAATTGCTTGTAATTATCAAGAATTATTTTTGAGAAGCGGGATAGAGTAGCGGGTTTGTTATTTAACGCCAAATAAGGATCTAGGGTTTGTACAAACTCATCCCATCCGGCTTTGTCATCCTTGTTTCTCATATAAGAGCTGTAGGCTAAGGACATATCTACATTGGCTACAGCTTTTTCAAAAAGCTCGCTGTCAATAGCTCTCACTTCCGCTTCTGTCAGTAGCTCCGAATCTTTGTCAATGGCTCTCGAGTTGGCATAGTAAAGAGATGACATGGTGTTGAGAATTTTGTTGTCCAGTTTCTCTTTGCCTACAAAAGCAGCCACTGCTGAGCGGTTGTCGAGAACGTACTGATAGGCGGGAGATCTGAAGTCATTGACGTGTTGGTTGAACATATCCCAGTTTTCGGTGCTCATAATTTCACTCTCAGGTAGCGTTGTGAAGTATTCGTTGATCAGATTGCCCACGTTGCTGTCATAGGGATTGGCATCAATAAACTGCTTCACAGTGGCGTAGCTGCGGTCACCTCTGTCGAGTTTGCGTTGCAGCGCCATCAGGTTGTTTTCGCTATCGGCCGCCTGTTTGGCCACTTCGATAAATCTGTCAGCCGGCATGCTTCCGAGTGCTTTGTGCACCAGTTCGCCTTCGCTGTCCAGGAAAAGGTAGGTAGGGAAAGCGCGCACTTCATACTTTTGAGAAATCTCTCTGTTTTCAGGTTTCTCCATATCAAGCATCAGATTCACAAAGTTCTCATTGTAGTATTCGCCCACTTCGGGAAGCGGGAAAATGTCGCGCGCCATGATTTTGCAAGGTCCGCACCATTCGGCGTAAGCATCTATAAATACCAGTTTGTTTTCTGATTTAGCTTTTGCAAGTGCAGCGCTGAGCTCGTGATTCTCTTCGAAGTTGATTCCCTGAGCTGATAAGCTAAAGCTGATCACAGCCGCAAGTAGAGTGAAAAGTACTTTTTTCATGTTAAAATTGTTTTGTGGTTATAACTCTTTTGTAAACGGCGAATTCCGCAGTTACTGTTAATTATTTAATGTAAGAAAGACAAAAGTAAGAAAATTAACCCGATACCGGTTGCAAAAGAGGGTGATTATTTGCACCATTTTCAATTATTTAAGTGATTTACAATTCAATCGATAGAAATTATCGAAGAAAAGAGGGCTGTTTCTCCTTTTTTTTGTATCTTTGCACCCCCATTTAAATAAATAGAAATAAAGCAATTAATTAGCTAATAATTAAAAAGATATGAATATTTCAAGAAAAGACATTGACCAAAACAATGCAATCATTACTGTCAGCGTAGTAAAAGAGGATTATGCTGAGAAAGTGGAAAAAACACTGAAGGATTATCGCAAAAATGCCAATATGCCCGGTTTCCGTCCGGGACGTGTGCCTGCCGGTTTAATCAAGAAAATGTATGGAAAAGCCATTCTTGCCGATGAAATCAATAACATTGTGGCTGAAGGTCTGACTAACTACATTCAGGAGAATGATTTGCAGATTTTGGGTCAGCCCCTGCCCAACGAAACAGAACAAAAAGAGCAGGATTTTGACACACAGGAGTCATTTGAATTTCTTTTTGACGTGGGTATTGCTCCCGAGTTTGATGTGGAGCTGAACGACACGGTGAAACTGCCATTCTACGAAATCAAGGTGGATGACGAGATGATCGATAAC
>CAYPPC010000350.1:0-2624 GCA_964412435.1 uncultured Paludibacter sp. | reverse complement strand
TGCAAACAAGTGTCTGAAAAAATTAGTCAGCAAGAACAATCTCAACTTCGTCAATATAAAGTTCGCTGCCTACAGCGCCGTTGAAATTGGCACCTTCTTTACTAGCTGAGAATACAATTGTGAACATATAGTCTTTATCGGCACTGAAAGATTTACCTGAAACGTTTTCAAACTTGATTTCAAATTCTTTCCATTGGTCGGTTTCAACACGCTGCGCATCATCAAGTTTTGCAACACTTACCATACGAGCATCTTCGAAGTTGTGATCGCCTGTTAAGAAGTTGTCATTTTCAGATTTCTCAAACAGAATAGCATAAGCATCCCAAGTATCTTTTTCAAGCTCGCTTGGTTCGTTATTAATTACAAATTCTTCTCCTGCTTTGTATTTAAACCAACCTTTAACTGCTACCGGAGCAACATTGTAGGTATAGGGTTGACCGAATTTAGTGGTTTTCATAGGTGTAATTACCTTACTAACATCAAAATAACCTAAAAACAGATTTCCGGCTGCTAATGGCGAACCAAAATTAGCACCTAAGCTACCTGTACTAATAGTTTGAAGTTTAGCTCCTTTTCCCTTGTGCCCGTCTTCAATTTGTGAGGTAGGATATACACCGGGATTTATCTCATCTACAATACTCGAATTCAATCGTAGTAAAAAATCAAAACCTTCATTACCACTACTCCAGTCTATTTTCTTGCTACCATTTCCGAGCAATGTATAAAACTGATGATACTCCCCTTTATATCCCTCGGTTTTAATAACCTCCACTTCTTCAAACGAGTAATTAAGTAACATTCCCTCATCAACAAAGAAGCTAACCGTATATGCCTTGGTGGTAATTCCATCTTCAGCAGTAACGGTGTAGGTTTGATCCTTAGTGAAATCTAACGAAGTTCCACTTTCAGGAGAGATTGTTGCTCCTTTTGAAAGAGTGAATGTAGGTGCAAATGTATAAGTTTCCGGCTCTTCAATCAATCTGAAATCGATTTGATTGCTACCGATATTTGGTTCTACAATTAGAAGCTCCTTTGCTCCTTCAATTGTGGCTGATATGATATCAGCTTCGATATTGTCCGCCTCATCCTTAACACATGAGGTAAATAGTGCTCCCATAACTACAAGGCCCACTAATAGTAGTTGTGTAATTTTCTTCATAAATTTTCTTTTTAATAAAATTGGATATGGTTAGTATTCACACACCTCCATATCCAAAGAGTTATAAATTAAATGTTTATTTTTTGTGGTTTACTTGTGGATTTGCTGCGCACAAAATAACCGTTATCCACAATTTGGCTACAAAGATAAGTATTAGTTTGTTGAGAATCTCTTAATTAAAACGAATTAGTGTTTATGAATCAGTACAAATGGATTATCTGTATCACCCGTCCATCTGTATTTAAGAAGTGTGGTTGACTGTTGATTATCTTTCTCTTTCTTGTTATGCGATATATAGAAAAGGCCGTCGCCAATGGGGTAAATCCCTGTTGCACCCCAGGGGAAGTGCCAGCCTCTCACTCCTGTTGCCGCATCATAATTACCGGAGGAATGAAGTGTCAACGCTTTAATTGTTTGTGTCTTTCCATAGAGATAGATTTTCCTTTTTATTGGTCTAACTGAACCATCAATTAGGAAAAGAGTGTAGTTGGGATAAACAGATTTTTTACCTGAATATACTGCTGCAAAAAAGGTTTGAGATGAATAGTCATACTCTAAGTTTTGAATTCCGTAGGTTGTGTTACCTGTTTTCACATGATATTTGCCTGATGGTTTTTTTGGACCTGACTGATGCAATTTGTCCTGAATAAGAACTTGCCCCCATTTATCCCATTTCGAAATATCATACTTAAGAATTACCTGATAGTCATTATCAGTTCTGGTTGTATCGCCATATATGCCGTAGGCAACATATATGTATTTCTTTTTTGAGTTGGGTTTTTCAATATCCGGTGCTAATGTAATTCCATCAATTCCTGAGCAGGCATAACGATGTTTAAGTATTCGTCCGTCAACATTTACTTCGGCTAGATAGTCATCCACAACCTCCTTCAGATAAATTGTTTTCATAACATTATCCATTTCGGCACTCATGTTGGTACGGGTTATGGCTTTTCCATCAAAAACCGCTATATAAAATCCATCACTGCTCCTCTGTTGTACTCCAAGGGCAGAACGAATGCCCTTGCCAATTGCGTCGTTCTTATATTCTAGTGAAGCATAAACCTTACCTGTCTCAGCATCATAGGTCAGATCGCCAAGATGCCCTACTATTCCTGTGACACTGCCAATAAGATTTCCTTGCAAATCTGTTTTAATAAGTTTGTCGGTGAATGAAAAATAAACAACTCCAAGAGTGGGGTCAACCGCTGTGCCTTGAACGTGTAATTTCCCTTGCTTACCGGAATAAACAGAATCAGGCAACTCCTGCTGCAATTCTGCCTGTGGCTTTACTGCAATTAAGGATATCAGCAATAGAGAGGTAAGTACTATTTTATGCATTAATTATGTTTTACAATATAACGGTACAAATATAAAAAAACACCTGAATATTTCTATTCAAGTGTTTTTTGTGGTGCCACCAGGAATCGAACCGGGGACACAAGGATTTTCAGTCCTTTGCTCT
>CAYPPC010000349.1:0-2631 GCA_964412435.1 uncultured Paludibacter sp. | reverse complement strand
AATAGTCCCGGTTATCTCCAAAATGATAATCTCCGCCTTCGGCTGTCAAATAAATTACCGGTTTGGGCGATTTCACATAGAGCCGCTGGAAATGACGGTCATTTTTATGCTGCCCCCAGGAGAATCTTCCGGTCAGAGAGAGATGGCGACTCAACAAATTCTCATAACTCACCCCATTTTGTATAAATGGCAGCAAATCGTTGGCCAGATAATTGACCTGCCGAAAACTTAAGTTAGTCTCAATATTGGGTGTCCAGTCATACAGGAGAAAGGCAGATGTCTCTTCTCTAAAGCTCATCCGGTGTCTCTCGCGCAGCGCAAAGAGTGTACTCACGATATTTTCATCACCTGTAGCCAACGGGTTTTCACGCCAGAAAAAGTCGTTATAGTCATAATCTATCCGCCGGTAGTCGTGCAGCAGTTTTCCTCCGAGAATCAGTCGGTTTTTTACCGGCAGCTTCCACTGCGCTTCGGCAGAATATTTCCAGGCTTTATCGCGAAACCCATACATGGCGTGGCCGCCAAACATCATATTCTTCAGCAGACGCTCGTTGGTTCGCAGCGGTACACCGGCTCGCAAACCCTCTATTTCTGTCAGTCGCATCAGGTCCACATATTGTCCGATATCGATAAACCCCACCCGCAGATAACCTGAAAGAATAGCATCGGCAATGTAGCTCGCTGTTTTATAGAGCGGGCTTGTCTGAACCGCTGTCATTCGCTCTTCGAGCAATTGCCGGGAGTAGGGAGAATTGGCAAAAGAGTCAATCTCAAGCTTGAAATCAAGATTTGTTGCAGCAAACTCAGTTTTTTTATGAATCAAAAGTTCCGGTATTTTCCCGTCCTCTCCCTTCAGCAGTTCATAAGTCATATCCCAGGCAGAATACTCATTTTGAGCTATCCACACATGCTCTTTTTTTCGGAAATTCTGATTAAACCGCAGGTTGTGAATAAAATTGAGATTGGCCCCGCGCGGCAGGCCGGCATCAATAAAGGTCAAAGCCAAAGTGGCCGAGTCGATACGCATCTCACCATTGAAAGCGAGGTTTTTGATATTCTTACTGCGAAAGCTGAGATGATACTCCTTTCCGCCCTCATAAGTTGTACTGTCTGTCAGATAATAGCGGTAATAGCTTCTCCCCACATTGGCCAGCGGACTCACCATCCCTTTACCCAGTACAGAAACAGAGTTATTGTAGAAATTAACATCGGTATTTAGACCACCCAGCAGATCAGAAATAATATTTTGAGCAGTTTGTGAAGTGTTATAGTTATTTCTGCTGACCAGCTCCCTCTCCTTTTCTGTCACCTTATAGCGGGTCTCCTCCATAAACAGAGGCACTAACAGGGAGGTGTCATTCTCTGAGATATTTCCTTTTTTGAACTCTTCAAACAGGCGGTTATTCTCCCAGCGGGTACTTTTTTTGCTCAAAAGAACCAGATGCTGCTCATTGGCTTCCTGCCGGGCAATCACTCTGTTTTTTTTGCGGTTAGCCACCACTCGCTTCATCAGATCATGGGCCGGGTTGGCGCCGGGATTCACAATCAGCTCATCCAGCAGGTTAATCTTCTCTTCGAGCTGCACCTCAATTCCGGCGCTCTCGCCGGGCAACACCTTCACTTCTACTCTGTTGAAACCCAGCTGAGAGAAGATCAGCACCGACTCACTGCCGCGGTGACGAATCAGAAAATAGCCCTCTTCATTGGTGAGAACATGATTGTTGGTACCTTTGAAATAGACACTGACATTTTCAAGCGGCTCCCGGTCCAGTTTATTAAAGACCTGCCCCACTACCAAGGTTTCGCTGCTTTGAGCGCCCAGCGAAAAAACTGTGACAAAAAGCATCAAAAGCGTCAAAAGCTGCAGCTTGAATTTGTAGTAGTTTATATCTTGTTTCATTTTCCGGTACTGTTTCCGTCTAATCTCTTAGCTTTTTTGATTTATCGGGTGATACATTAATATTGTCTCGCGCAGATACTGCACATCCATATGCGTGTAAAGCTCGGTGGTGGTGATTGATTCATGCCCGAGCAACTCCTGAATAGCACGCAGATTGGCTCCGTTTTCAAGCAGGTGCGTAGCAAAAGAGTGACGGAAAGTGTGCGGACTTACCGTTTTCCCGATTCCGGCAAGCAGTGCCAGCTCTTTGACAATGGTAAATATCATTGCCCGGCTCAGTCGGCTTCCCCTTCTGTTTAGAAAAAGAAAATCTTCATTTCCCTTTTTAATATCCAAGCGGTTACGGTCTAAGAACCAGAACTCGATCTGTTTCAAAGATTCGTCGGAAAGCGGCACCAGCCTTTGTTTGCTCCCTTTTCCCTCTACCAGCATATAGCCCTCTTCTGTATATATATTGGATATTTTCAGATTAATCAATTCCGTTACACGCAGGCCTGAGCCGTACAGCACCTCAATAATAGCACGATTTCTTTGCCCTTCGGGCTTCGAAAGATCAATAGCAGCAATCATTCTGTCAATCTCCTCAATGCTCAGCACTTCCGGCAATCGCATCCCTATTTTGGGTGATTCGAGCAGCTCAGTAGGGTCGTGCTCAATCTTATTTTTGTAGATCAAAAACCGATAGAAAGATTTAATACCGGAAATGATACGCGCCTGTGAGCGGCTGTCGA
>CAYPPC010000348.1:0-2634 GCA_964412435.1 uncultured Paludibacter sp. | reverse complement strand
GTGATAGTAAACGCCTTCGGCGTTATGCTTATGCTGTGTGTATCTTCCTCAGGTTGAAACCTGAGGTTAGACATAGTAAACGCCGTTGGCGTTACTCACACGCTCTCTTTATCCACTGTGGGTTTGCCTGCTGCAGGTAGGCTGCTTAGTTTTCACAAAAAACCACTGCCGCATTTACACGACAGTGGTTTTGTTTATAATTTAACCGTAGGCTTAATGCACAAACCAGCTATCAGGGATATCCTGCAGCGGTCCGTTGTTCAGGCTGTACTGAACTTTCAGTGTGTAGCCGCCACCAGCTTCAATAAAATCGAGACGGAAGGGGTGCAAACCTTTTTCCAGTGCGGCTTGTCCGCTTTTCAGTACAGGTGAGTGCTGCCCGTCATTATCCACAATCACATCATCGCCAATATAGATAACGCCGCCATCGTCACAAGTGAAAAAGAAGCTATAAATACCGGTTTTGGGAACATTGATATAGCCTTTCAGGCGCATACCAAAGGTTCCCGTATCTCTTGGTGAAACCAGATTAGTCACAATATGTTTTTCCTCCGACTCAGCCGGCATGGCTTTGGTGTTGGGATAAACCACATCGGCAAAATAATCGCATTGCAAACCTTCGGTAACTAGATCAAGTTCAATAGCTTGCTTCATCTCAGTGGGTTCAAAATTCAGTGTATAGATTTCACCACGCACACCGCCTGGACTAAACAGCGCCATTTTTACCTGAGTAGATTCACTAATGTTTACCGGTTCTGAAAGAACAGGCGATTCTGTTGAAGGGATGCTGCCATCTGTTGTGTAGTGGATTTGCATGCTCTGCAATGGGCTCTCAGCCATAAAGTCCACCTGATCAACAAATACATTCTCCTGCGCTACACCCACGATGTCCGGCAATCTATAGTTTACACGCATCGCATCCAAAATCGGATAGTGTGCCAGCAATCTCTTGTTGAAATCGTCAAAACGTTCGGTATTATCGGTCCACACCCGCTCAGCCAGGGCAATCATACGAGGATAGGTTTGATACTCTGCCTGCATTTCACTCGGAATGGATTCGGTCCAGACATTGGCCTGCGCACCCTGAATCAGGTGACGTTTGTTAGCCGGGATGTCAGCCGGAATAACTTCCATATGGTAAACACTGTTTACGCTCGTGCTGTTGTTTTCATAATCGAAATAGAGCGGATTGGTAGGTGTCATAACCACCTCGCTGCCACCATTTACCGCCTGAAGCGGTGCATCTTTTACCCAGCCGCGCCAGTACATCACCGTTACATTCGGATTGGTACCGCCTTGCAGAATCTCATCCCAGGCAATAATTTTCTTCCCATTCGACTCCACGAACCCCTGCATTTCATGGATAAAGTAGCTTTGCAGTTTATCTACGCCATCAATCCCTTTCTCTTTCATAAACTGCTGAGCAAGAGCTGATTTCTCCCAGAAAGTTTTATCTACCTCATCGGCACCGATATGGATATACTTAGCCGGGAAAAGCTCCATAACCTCTTCCAACACATTCTTAGAGAAGGTGTAAACATCCTCTTTGTACACAGCCAGCGGTGTGGAAAAAATCTCACCCCATCCCGGTCTGCCCTCTACTAACCAGGGGTAACCCTCAATAGCCGCCATCATGTGACCGGGCATATCAATTTCAGGAATAATATCGATATGGCGCACACGTGCATACTCTACAATATCTTTGATTTCCTCCTGCGTGTAAAAACCTCCGTAAATGGTATCGCCATTGTTTACATGAATAAACCGCGGGTCAATTTCAAAATTGGGATTCTCTTTCGCCATTTTTTGGCAATAACGGTCTTGACTATTGAACTTGCGCCAGGCACCCACCTCGGTCAGCTTCGGGTATTGTTTAATCTCGATACGCCAGCCCTGGTCATCAGTCAAGTGCAGGTGCAGTTTATTGAACTTATAAAACGCGAGGCGATCAATATGCTTTTTCACATAATCAGCCGTGAAAAAGTGGCGCGACACATCTAAGTGCATTCCACGCCAGGTAAATGCGGGCGCATCTTTAATTTTTACCGAAGGTAGCAAAAGTTCACTTCCCGTTTGCTCTACCGGCAACAATTGTCGGATGGTTTGAATAGCGTTGAAAGCACCATGTCCGCTACCGGCTTTAATCTCAACGCCACTTTTGCCGATGCTGAGTTCGTAAGCTTCAGGATTTTCCATCGTTTCATCGAGGATAAAGGCAATTCCCTTGCCCGAATCTTGCACTTCCGGTAGGTTTAATCCCAACTCCTCCAAATAGGATTTTAGATAGTTTGCCTCTTCGGCAAAAACATCTGAGTTGCTTACTACAATTTGAGTTACATCACTAATTTTAAAACTTCCACTCCCTGTTTTTACCTCTGATGGGTAGGGAATAAGCGCAAAACTACTCTCTGTTGCCTTCTCACACTGAGTAAACAGCAAAAGAGTTAAAGCGATAATTAATAGTCGGCTGATACTTTTCATATTATTTTCAAATTAAGTTTACAAGCCACAAAGTTAGCAATAACTTATCTAAATTGCTATTTATTGGGGGATTTTGGCTTTATTGGGGAGGAGCTACCTCAGGTTGAAACCTGAGGTTAAGCAAAGAAAACGCCGTTGGCGTTATTTGGGGCG
>CAYPPC010000347.1:0-2664 GCA_964412435.1 uncultured Paludibacter sp. | reverse complement strand
GGTAAAATACGAAAACAATCGCGAGATGAACGAAGCAGAAGTAAATGCCATAAGCAAAAAGATAGACACTCCTTATTTGAAAGGATTTATTGGGATAACCGGTACCGCAACCTCATCGTTCAACCCCAACTCATCGTTGAATACATTCCGTGCGGCATTGGGAATGAATATGCAGGGAACGGAAACGGTTCGCGTTTCGATGTATGGTAACCGCTATCCGTTTGAAAAAGCATTTGACCTTTTTGGAGCTGTAAGTGGTTACGGAGCACAAGAGATAAAATGAAGACAGAAGTTAGCCGGGACGAAATTCCCATAAGTACAAAAACGATGTACGTTTCAGTAAGCAGTGGCAGCAACCGCAACGACGGCAGCCAGTTATCGCCTATAAAAGACCTGC
Source organism: uncultured Paludibacter sp. (assembly GCA_964412435.1). Lineage (GTDB taxonomy): Bacteria > Bacteroidota > Bacteroidia > Bacteroidales > Paludibacteraceae > UPXZ01. The sequence continues at coordinate 2,267 of CAYPPC010000347.1, read as the reverse complement.
AAAAAGCCATCGACCTCGCTCCTGAAGGAGCCGTTATTTGTGTTGCCGAAGGCAATTATCTCGGTTATTTGGACCAGGGATGGGTGAAGCTGAACAAATATCTTTCTATCGTAGGTGGCTATTCTGCTGATTTTTCTCAACGTGACCCATTAACGTATCGCACTACAATGCGTCCGGGAGTGGGGCAAATAATGACATCAGGCAATCAAGGCGTAATGGACATTCGGGTAACGGGCAAGCGGGATGGAGTGGTGCTCGTTGACGGCATCATTTTCGACCGTGGACAAATCAGCAAATACGTAATTCCTATGGTTGACAATCCGGTAGCCGCTGCTCCCGAAGGTTGCGAGACAGGACGTATTGTGGTGGTGGGCGAATCGCCACAGGGAGTGCCCATAATGCAGCCCGAAGGTATGACAAGCGCATTTCAGCTTATAAGTGGCGAGGCGGAAGGCAATATTACTATCCGCAATTGCTTGTTCCTTAACGGGTATCACTTCGGCATACAGATGGCTGCCAAGGGCGGACATTTCGATATATACAATAATGTATTTGTGGCAAACCGCATGTCTGCCTGCGAAGTACGCAGCGGGCTGGCACAGCCCAACACATCCAAAGTTTCGTTTCACAACAATACCGTGCTGTTTACCTGGTGCCGAACCAAACTGATGGAAGATATGGGCTACGGATTTCGATTTATGACCGGTATGGACGCCGATGTGCACAACAATATAATCGGTTGCTCCAATTATGGTGCATTGGATCGCTCGTATGTAGATGCCGACAAAACCAAAGAAGCCAAACGCGTAACCTCGGCCTGGGATAACTTGTTTTTCGGCAACCGAAATGGCGACATGGTGCTGCCATCGGGCGGTGGTGGATGGACCTTTGTTCTGGCAAAAAACTTTGAAGACATTGAGCAATTGGTTAAATACGAAAATAATCGTGAGATGAACGAAGCAGAAGTAAATGCTTTAAGCGAAAAAATAGACGCTCCTTATCTGAAAGGTTTTATAGGGATAATTGGCACGCAAACATCATCGTTCAACCCTAATTCATCGCTAAATCAGTTCCGCTCGGCATTGGGAATGAACATGCAGGGCACCGAAACCGTGCGCGTTTCGATGTATGGCAACCGCTATCCGTTTGAAAAAGCATTTGACCTTTTTGGAGCTGTAAGTGGCTACGGAGCACAGGAGATAAAACACCAATAAAAACAAAATAGTATTAACAATTAATTCTTCAAAAAAATGAAAAGAAAACCAAGTGTCTTAGTTTATGCATTAATGGGATTATTAGTGCTTTCAAACAGCTGTGAAAAGGATGATCCCAAAAGTTCTGTTGTTTTGAAAACAACTGAAGTTACCGAAATTACCGAAACAACCCTCTTTACGGGAGGTGAAATTACCGATGATGGTGGTGCTTCAATTACGGCCCGTGGCGTATGCTGGAGTAAAACCCAATCACCAACTATAAATGACAGTAAAACAACAGATGGTTCTGGTACAGGTAATTTTGTAAGCCAGGTTACAGGTTTAGAGCATAATACAGCCTACTATGTTAGGGCTTATGCCACCAATAGTGCGGGCACAGGCTATGGCAACGCCGTATCGTTCAAAACTAAGGAAGGTGTGGCAGATGCTGATGGCAATGTTTACAAAATTGTTACCATAGGCACACAAACCTGGATGGCCGAAAACCTGAAAACCACCAGATACAATGATGGCAGCACAATACCTTTAGTAAGCGACAGAACAGAATGGAATGCACTAAAAGCCCCTGGTTATTGTTGGTTCGACAACGACAGAACAACTTATGGCAATACTTATGGCGCCTTGTACAACTGGTACACTGTGAATTCTGGCAAGCTTTGCCCTACGGGATGGCACATGCCAACAAAAGAAGAATGGACAACATTAGTGACCTCATTGGGTGGTGAAGATATCGCCGGCGGCAGACTTAAAGCAACCGGAACACCTTCTCTTTGGCAAAGTCCTAACACGGGAGCAAACAACCAAAGCGGCTTTACTGCCCTTCCTTCTGGAGCCCGTTATTATAGTACTTCTTTCGTAGAGGTAGGTAAATTTACTACATTTTGGGCTTCTACGGAGGTTGTCGATAATACAAAAAATGCCTGGGGCATTACCTTGGGCTACATGGACAGCAAAGCACAGATTTACCCTTACAGCGAAAAGGTGACCGGCTTACCTGTTCGTTGCATTAAGTATAAATAATGCGTTAATGGGGTGATGTGATGATGAGTTCTT
>CAYPPC010000346.1:1185-2682 GCA_964412435.1 uncultured Paludibacter sp. | reverse complement strand
ACTCCGAAAAAAAGATTTTATCAAGGTACAAATATAAAATAGAAAAAGATGAGAAAAAAAGGACTTTTAGTGATACTCGACGGCTGGGGTATCGGAGACAAATCGGAAGCTGACCTGATTTCAAACACGCCAACACCCTATATGGATTCGCTGGCTGCCAATTATCCTAACTCTTTCCTGCTTGCTTCAGGTGAGCATGTGGGTTTGCCTGACGGGCAGATGGGTAACTCAGAAGTGGGTCACCTTAACATTGGTGCAGGGCGCATCGTTTACCAGGACCTGGTGAAAATTAACCGTGCCTGCAAAGACAATTCAATTCTTGAAATTCCTGAAATTGTAAAGGCGTACAGCTACGCCCGCGATAACAATAAGAAAATTCACTTCCTCGGACTGGTTTCTGACGGTGGTGTGCACAGCTCGCAGGAGCACCTGCACAAACTGCTGGATATTGCTAAAGAATATGGTGCAGAAGCGTATGTACATGCATTCACCGATGGCCGTGATACCGACCCGCAGGGTGGTAAAGCCTATATTGCAGAACTGGAAGCACACATGGCTGCTTCTACCGGAAAAATTGCTTCGGTGATCGGCCGCTACTACTCCATGGACCGCGACAGACGCTGGGAGCGTGTGAAAGAAGCTTATGACCTGCTGGTGCACGGTAAAGGGGAAGCATTCACCGATATGCAAACCGCAGTGCAGGCGTCATACGATGCCGGAGTTACCGACGAGTTTATCAAACCGATTGTTCACGTAGATGAAAACGGCAAACCGCTGGCAACCATCGAAGAGGATGATGTGATTATCTTCTTTAACTACCGCAACGACCGTGCGAAAGAACTCACTATCGTTCTGACTCAGGAAGATATGCCGGAGTATGATATGAAAACCATTCCGCTGCAATACTACACCATGACTCCTTATGACAGCACTTTCAAAGGAATGCATGTGTTGTTTGATAAAGATAATGTTGAAAACACTATGGGTGAGTATGTCTCTTCTCTTGGTCTCACTCAGCTGCGTGTGGCTGAAACAGAGAAATTCCCGCACGTAACCTTCTTCTTCTCAGGCGGCCGCGAAGCAGAGTTTGAGGGCGAAGATCGTCTGCTGGTTCCCTCTCCGAAGGTGGCTACTTACGACCTGAAACCGGAGATGAGTGCTCCTGAAATCGCCGATAAAATGGTGGAGGCCATTAATTCACAGAAGTATGACTTTATCGTACTCAATTTTGCCAACGGCGATATGGTGGGTCACACCGGTGTGAAAGAGGCGATTAAAGAAGCGGTGCGCGTGGTAGATGCCTGCACAGAAAAAGTGGTGGAAGCTGCCAAAGCAAACGGTTATGAGTCGCTGGTGATTGCTGACCACGGTAATGCTGATTATGCGATGAATCCCGACGGAACACCCAATACGGCACACTCACTCAATCCGGTGCCTGTGATTTATGTTTCTGAAAACAAAGATGCAAAAATTGCTGATGGTATTCTGGCCGACGTT
>CAYPPC010000346.1:0-1175 GCA_964412435.1 uncultured Paludibacter sp. | reverse complement strand
GAGCGGTAAGGGTCTGATCACTTTTTAAAGAATCAGAAAAATATTTATAAAAAAGGCGTTTCTTATTACAAGGGACGCCTTTTCTTTTTTGCTCCGCTTCTTTTTGCTAATAGTTGCGTCAAAAATCTTATCTTTGCATATATAATAATTACCCCAAATAGTGATGAGATTACGTAAAGAGCTGGAAAATAGAATTCTGGTACTGGATGGTGCTATGGGCACCATGATTCAACAATATAAGCTGGACGAAGCCGGTTATCGCGGAGAGCGTTTTGCAGATGTGGAAAAACTGCAAAAAGGGAACAACGATCTGCTGGTACTTTCTCGTCCGGAAATAATCGCTGCCATTCATAATCAATACCTCGAGGCAGGAGCAGATATTCTCGAGACCAACACCTTCAATGCTCAGAGCATTTCGATGGATGATTACGGTATGTCGGAGGTGGTGTATGAGATCAACTACGAAGCGGCCCGTCTGGCACGCGAAGCGGCCGATGCCTGGACAGCTAAAACACCGGATAAGCCGCGCTTTGTAGCGGGTGCTGTGGGTCCGACCAATAAAACAGCTTCCATGTCGCCGGATGTGAGCAATCCGGCTTACCGTGCAGTCACTTTTGATGATCTGGTGGCGGCCTATAAAGAGCAAATGCTCGGACTGATTGCGGGTGGGGTAGATGCTTTACTGATTGAGACTGTTTTTGATACACTCAATGCCAAAGCGGCTGTTTTTGCTGCCGAAGATGCGATGGAAGAGGCGGGTAAAAGGGTAGAGCTGATGGTGTCAGTCACTGTAACTGATAAAAGCGGCCGCACCCTTTCCGGACAGACTATTGAAGCTTTTCTTACCTCCATGTCGCATGCCAATCTGCTCTCTATTGGTCTTAACTGCGCTTTTGGTGCCAAAGACCTGAAGCCCTATCTGGTGGATATGGCTAAGCGTGCGTCGATTTATGTAAGCGTATATCCCAATGCGGGTCTGCCCAATCAGTTTGGTGGGTATGATGAAACGCCCCGGGTGATGGCTGCTCAGGTGAAGGAGTTTATCGATGAAAAACTGGTGAATATTATAGGGGGCTGTTGCGGAACCACGCCGGATCATATTGCAGCTTATCAGGAGTTATTGGCTGATGCCGAAGTCCGGTCGCTGCCTCCCCGGAGTATGGATTTACATTTGA
>CAYPPC010000345.1:0-2683 GCA_964412435.1 uncultured Paludibacter sp. | reverse complement strand
TTGTATATTTAGAGTTAAGACGTGCAGGTTTTAATATTTATGTGGGTACATTGCGTAATAAAGAGGTTGATTTTGTAGCACAAAAGCAAAATAGAACAATTTATTTACAAGTAGCCTATATGCTCACTGATGAAAATACGATTGAAAGAGAGTATTCGCCTTTTAAAAGTATCAATGATAGTTTCGAGAAACTTGTCGTTACGCTTGATGATATGGTACTGCCGGTAAAAGATGGAATTAAGCATATACAAGCCTGGAGTTTAGGAAAATATCTTCGACAAGAAGCTCGGTTTTAGTTCAAAAAGAGTAGCGGATTCTTATAAGAATAAATTTTCCGGTTGAATATTATTGCAAATACAGCCTTTTTCAGTATCTTTGTGCCTGAAATTTGGAAAGGTGCTCGAGTGGCTGAAGAGGCGCGCCTGGAAAGCGCGTACACCGCAAGGTGTCGAGGGTTCGAATCCCTCTCTTTCCGCCAATCAAACAAGATGCCCCACGGTAGTGGGGCATTTTTTATATCTGTATGCCGCTCGAACTTGTTCGTGGCGGTATGCAGATATAAAAAAACAGCTTCCTTTAGAAGCGCATCTTGTTTGATTGAAGCTACCCCTCCGGGATCACCGTCAGGTAATCCCTATTTATCAGACTTGTCCAAGCCAATTGGCGGGATATAAAAAAGTAGCTTCCTTTGGAAGCGCATCTTGTTTGATTGAAGCTCCCCCTTCGGGATCACCGTCAGGTAATCCCTATTTATAGTTCTTGTTCGAGCCAATTGGCGGGATATAAAAAAGTAGCTTCCTTTGGAAGCGCATCTTGTTTGATTGAAGCTCCCCCTTCGGGATCACCGCCAGGTAATCCCTGTTTATAGGTAGTGTTCGAGCCTACTGGCGGGATATAAAAAAGTAGCTTTCTTTAGAAGCGCATCTTGTTTGATTGAAGCTACCCCTCCGGGATCACCGCCAGGTAATCCCTGTTTATAGTTCTTGTTCGATCCAATTGGCGGGATATAAAAAAACAGCTTCCTTATAGAAGCGCATCTTGTTTGATTGAAGCTACCCCTCTGGGATCACCGTCAGGTAATCCGAGCCTAATAATTGACATTTTTCCATAGCATCTCCTGTAAATACTCCTCACAAATTCTCCGGCTTTAGCAAAGTTTAAGTAAGAGAATTACTGCTTTTTAATAATATTTCCTCATCTTTGAAGTACTAATGTAAAACACAAAAACTATGTTTGAGAAAAAGACCTATATCGAAAGAAGAGAGCAACTCAAGAGGCAATTTCAAGGTGGGAAACTCCTCTTTATCGGAAACGATGAGAGTGGAATGAATTACGAGGATAACACCTACCACTTCCGCCAGGACAGCACATTTCTTTACTATTTTGGCATCAACAAACCCGGACTGGTAGGTTGGATCGATATCGATGAAAACAAGGAGTATATTTTTGGGGATGATCCCACGATTGATTCCATTGTCTGGACCGGATCGCAACCAACAGTTAAAGAATTAGCTGCTTTATGCGGTATTGAAAATACAGGCAGTTTATCCGAGTTTAACTCTAAAGTCCAAAAACTCCCGAAGAATCAGGTGAAATTTCTGCCGCCATATCGGGGTGAACACAAACTGAAGTTGCAGGAGTGGTTAGGCTATTCTCCCCGCGAACAAGCTTCAAAAGCTGATGTGGAATTTATTACTGCTGTTGCCAATCAACGAAATATCAAATCGGAAGAGGAGATTGTTGAGATTGAAAAAGCAGTAAGTGTCACAGCCGATATGCACCTGGCAGCCATGCGTTATGCAAGAGCCGGAATGATCGAGGCGCAGGTGGTTGCTAAAGTGCACGAAACAGCATTGGCTGCTGGTGGCAATATCTCTTTCCCGATTATCGGAACCATCAACGGACAATTTTTGCACAATCATTACCATGGTAACATAATTAAAGATGGACAGCTCTTTTTATTAGATGCCGGTTTTGAAACCGCCATGGGCTACGCCGGTGATATGAGCAGCACCTTCCCGGTGTCGGAGAAATTTACTGAAAAACAGAAAGAAATTTACAAAATTACGCTGGATGCGCATAATCATGCAATTGAAATGGCGCAGCCGGGTGTGAATTTCAGAGATGTGCATCTGAAGGTTTCTGAAATTATTTTTGACGGACTAAAAGCGCTTGGCCTAACCAAAGGAAATACGCAGGATGCAGTTGCGAATGGTGCTCATGCTATGTTTTTCCCTTGCGGTACAGGTCACCTGATGGGACTGGACGTGCACGATATGGAAAACCTGGGCGAACAGATTGTGGGTTACAATAATGTACCAAAAAGTACGCAGTTTGGCTTGAAATCACTTCGTCTGGGCAGAATTCTGGAGCCGGGCTTCGTTTTTACCATTGAACCGGGAATTTATTTTGTGCCGGAGCTGATCGATTATTGGCAAGCCAATAAAATCAACAGCGATTTTATCAATTTTGACCAAGTAAACCAATACCGTGATTTTGGAGGTATCCGAAATGAAGAGGATATTCTGATTACTGAAACCGGAAATCGTATTTTAGGTAAGCCTTTGGCAAAAAGCATCGAAGATGTTGAAGCGGAACGTAAAAAGGCGTTTAAATAAATCCCAGTAAGAAACTTGATAAACAATAAAACTTGATGAACAAACATTCAATTATTTTCGCACTT
>CAYPPC010000344.1:0-2684 GCA_964412435.1 uncultured Paludibacter sp. | reverse complement strand
ATGTGCTGTCAAATGTATTTAAATTAACCGAGGAAGAACAAAAACGCCTGGCTAATTTTCCAGTCGGTCAGGGCTTATTCTTTGCTGGCCAAAACCACGTCCATATCCAGATTCAAGCCAGCGAAACCGAATACGGCCTCGTCAACACCTCACCACCTCAAGCACCTCAAGCACAAAGCGCCCAAGGTGGCTATATGTAAATTAGTGTTTTATAATAAGTATAGATTATGCCATTACTAGACTACAAAACCGATAAAGACGCAGACAAACGTTTAAATCCGTATGAGTCAAGCCCGCCCAGGAGTCAAGAGGGTTTTAATAAAGAAGCTTCCGATATACTGGGGGGATTAAATTTTGACAACTTATCGGATGAATTAAACGATTTAGAGAATAACGAAAATAGCGCTCCTAGTGTTGAAAACCCCAGTCGATCAGAGCAGGCGCAAAATTTCCTTAAGGATAATGAAGCGCAACCACCTGGTGGAGGCTTTAATTTTAACCCTAAACCTACATCAAGGGTCGCGGGTGGTACTAAAAAAGTAGTTATAAGTTTCTTAAAGAAACGTGGCTCAATCATGGTTATAACAGGTGTGGCTGGGGCTTCAATTGTTGGCATATTAGCGTTTTTTGGTGGTGCAACCATGGTGACCAGCTTATTTGAAAATGCAACCTGGGGCAATGATGCCGCCTCATCAATCATGGACCACCGCGCAAGACGACAAATTAAAAAAATCCTCAAAGCCGATCCGGGTGATATTTGTGGCAACAAAATAACGATTAAGTGTAAATCTAAGACTCCATCTCATAAGTTTCTCGATAATATGTCAAAAAACGGAATTACTGCTTTTGATGCTGATGGTAAAATAGACACAAAAAAGAGTGGGCTCACTAAAAAACCGGTTACAAGATATGAGGTAGACTTAGGTGATGGTAAATCTTTTAAGGGAACACCGTCCCAGTTTGCTGATTTTCTAGATGATCCAAAAAATGTAAAAACTGCCGCCAAAGTCTGGGGTCGCAAAGGAATAGTTAATATGCGCTGGCGAGCATGGAATGGTAAATACATAGGTAAAAAATTATTTAGCAAGTTTGGGGTAAATAAAAAAGGCGGTATTGCTGAGAACGATAAATCCAAAAAGTCTAGTGATGATGCTGATGATACTAAAAAGTCTAAAAAAACCGCAGACGAGAGAACAAAAGCTTTTAAAGATTCTGTGCCTGATAATGGAGACATCAAGAATTCCTCAAGCAATCTAAAAAATAAACTTGGAAAAACCGCAGGTAGAGTAGGTAGAGGTGGTGCCGTCTATACTGCAGCCGTTGCTAATTGTATTGCCATAAAATTACCAGCTATGGTTGCTACGGCAAAAGCAAAAGTAGAATTAGCGCAAGTAATAATAGCTGTTACAAATATGATATATACACCAGGTTCGATGCAGAAATCATCAGGACTAGGTAGTGGCTTCACTCAAGAAGCGGCTGAGGCTGTTGGTAATTTCTTAACAAAAAAAGTACCGGACGAAAACGGTGTGCTTAAGTCCGCACTAGAATCCCCAGTTTTACTGTCTGCTATAGGAGTAAATAAGAATAAAATTAATATTCCAGGAAATCTTACTCCCGGTTACTCTGCCTTAAATAACCCATTGGTTAAGTTCAGCCAGGGGGCAGACGAAGAATCTGAAGATGTATGCAACACCATCATGAGTCCCTATACAATGTATAGTGTTATGGTTGGTCAAGCAGCCCTAGCAGCGTCTGGTGGCGTAATACCAGTGTTACTTAATATTGCTGGCGGTTTTGCAATAAGTAAAGTTTTCGAAGAAATCACTAAAACAGAAGCCTTCGGCAATATGGTTGACTCAATGATAACTAAAGCACTGGATAATGATTTTATTAAAAATGCTATAGAGATTGGCGGCTACGAAGCAGGGCAGGTTCTTGGATTAGGACTAATGCTCCTGCCTGGACTAGGAAATTCCGCTAGGCACATAAATGTATTACCGAAGTCAGAAGTGAAACAATTTGCTATATTCCAAAATGAAAACGAAAAATTTCACAGAGACCTAGAGGTTGCTACATTAAGCCCATTTGATACATCTAGTAAATATACTTTCCTTGGCAGTATTATGCACAATATGAGTATGGCTATGATTTCTAGAGGAAATATCAACAATTCGCTTAACTCAGTCTTAGGTAATATGTTTAGCCTACCAGCTATAGCTCTTTCGTCATTCACCTCTCCGGCTAGCGCTTCTATAAACTATCAAAGTGAAAACTATTGTGACTATGCTACAGAATGGAGACAAGAAGCTGGAGATCAAACCCCAGGTGTAAAAGCCACTGGCGATGGCTGCCATGGACATACTTCAGAGCAACTCAGTATGAGTATAGATACCGCTGTTGATTTATTTGCTGAAGAGGGTTGGATTGATGAAAGTAAAGATCAAAGTGGTGATATAGATGACCTCATAGAAAGTGGCTACATAAAAGACAATAGTCCAATAGTAGACTTTATTACTGACTGTGGTGACGGAAGTACAGGAGAATATATTATTAACAACCCTAGCTGTACAGTTCCTGAAGCAGGAGGATCTCTCGATCAGTTAAAAGCTCCCGAAACAGGAGAAGAAGAAAATATCCTAGAGGATGATATTGGTGGACCTACAGTAGCGACCAGTCTCAAA
>CAYPPC010000343.1:0-2694 GCA_964412435.1 uncultured Paludibacter sp. | reverse complement strand
ATGCTTTGGACAGGCAATACCATCAGCTTTTGGGCTTTTTAGTGTAGCAGAAACACTAAGCGATCGAATACTTTTTTAAGATAATAATATTGATCGAATATATCCATACCTTATATTGCTTTAAGATTTTTTACTGCAAAGGGATTACCCTCAATTGCAAGTGAACCAAGTATGGATTTTACATCTAGCCCGGAATCAGAGTATATCTGCCAAAGTTATTTCTTCTTCTTTTTGCTTTTTCAATAAAAACACCCTAAATTATAATGTTGTATTTAATCACTTATTAATCATCTCTGGATCCGGGCAGATAGTCAACATAACATAACACATGAGGACCCGTATAATGGCCGAAAGAGCTTTTAGCCCAAAAAACCGAGAATAAAAAACTTAAAATTTTCTTATTAAAATTAGATGTTTTCCGTTCTCGGTAATAAGGAAGTCGGGATGCCCTCTTGTAACTCACGATTTCATCAGGTTCTTCCGTAAATATGCTAATTATTTGTTTCAAAAGAAAAACCACTTCTATGCCTCACGGTATAAAAGCGGTTTTTTTTTGCAGTCTGAATCTGCCTATTTGGTAAGGTTAGAATCTATTAAGAACCTTTCTAATAGTATTTCTGTACGTAAAGAATTTATTATCAGTTTTTGTGAGAAATACTACTGTCAGTTGTTATGAGATCACTTACGCTATGTCTAATCTTTATTATCACCATGCCTGAACTTTATTCTCCATGTCACAACATTATTTTCTCAAGACAACAGGTGATGTAGCGTTGTAAAATAGTTTGAACAGAATTGATGACCCATATATGACTTTTTAAAACCCCAAAGACCCTATATGTTTAAAATATATTGAACAAAACAAAGGTTCCTATTGTTGTATTATATTGTTTAAAAAAGTTTGTTCACCTTATTTTAGATATCTTTTTTAGTTATTCTTCTGGCATAATTTCAATTTTATTTTGTGATTGTTCAGAAAAGATCTTTAAAATTATCTGTTAAACCACTAATCGAGGGGTATCGTACTTAGTTCATTTTTTATTAATTCATAATCTTTCCTTCGTATACCAGCCTCACGCTGTATTCTCCATTCAACAAATGGTAAACTTTCTTTCTGCATCCTACTTATAATAATCTTACACCTTCGCAACTGGAACTGCTGCTTCGTCTCCGAAACCTTATCAATAAAGCCTTTGCAGCGAGGAAGTTTATCCAGATGTTTTTCCAGCAGTGAAAGATTGACAATTGCTTTACCTAACGAAGATCTACTGATCCGAATTGGTTTTTCCCTATTCAGTAAATCTGTTCGAGCCTTTTGAAGCTGTGACAATATTTCCTGATCGCGTTTATTCCAGTCAATATATCCACTACTGCCGGTTTGTGCTCTTCCGACGGGAAGCGTTATAAAAAGCCAATCCCTGTCATGGCGGTAAAGGAAAGTGTACTCTTTTTGGCATAAACTTCTTATTTCCGTCCTGGATAACTCTGGATTCTCCTCCAACGTTTGCAGCAATTTTTCTCTATACTCTTCGTTTAAAGAGCTTTTTCGCTCTTTCGGATTCAATTCCTCTTTATCAGCATCAGAACTATTGCCTTCAACTATCAATACCTCAAATTTTTGGACGGTTTTTATGTCACAACCCAGTCGGCGCGCCATTTCATGATAACTATAGGAATACTCGCTTAATAACTTTTTCAGTTTATTTTCCCAAATAGGTCCAAAGGCTTTGACCCTGCCTTTGCGATATCTGTCATTTCCAGCTCTATCAGGACCTTTTCGCGAATAAACATATCCGCAGTCACATTCAAATGTCCCTACAGGCTCCCGAGTTTTATAATCAGCAGTAACCGTAAGCTTTGTCACTACATCTTTCCTGTAGTGATCAGAAGCTCTGTTTAGACACGGCCAAGGGCCTTTCCCAAACGGATTGTAGGATTTACGTATTCCCTGAAAGAAAGTTGCCATATCGTCGGTTAGGAATAAGATCAGAAGGATATGTCGTAACGGATGGACTGTTCTTGCTACACCACGGGTAGCCACTTTAAGCCAATTATACTCATCATTTCTGTCCAAGCCTGATTCTAATATCTCTAGCAATTGGCTCCCATAATAACCGACTACCAGATCGTGTAGTTCATCCTGTTTAATCCGGAGATTATTTGTGGCAAGACTCTTTTCATAGAGTAAGTTCTTATATCGGAGCAGTATATCCGCTTTGCTGATATGATTCAGGTCATTTATAAGCAAATAATAAGCCGCTTGAGAAATACGCAGCAGTTGTTCCTGATATTTTACCAGATACATATCCTCGTTGGAGAAATCAAGTAATGAGCCATCCAGCCGGATGTATTCAACCCGGCTATTTTCATATCTTTTGAGAGGATACTTCTTCAGGAATCTTCCATGGTGGGGACAGATCAATACCCCCTGAAGCTGATGTTCCCGATGAATATAGGCCTCTCCGAGTGTATCGATTTCTTCTCCGGCACAAACCGCGCAATAGTAAATACTGTCTTTTTTGCAGATACTTCCTGCTACAATTCCAAGTTTAGTGTAAATACCTTTTCCATCTGAAGATGTTATATCTTTCAGTAATTCTCTCTTGCGATTTTCTGGAAGAAAAGGGGCATAGAACGGAAATAGCGTATGTCCCTGAATTAAACGTTCCGGAGTATAACTTCCATCAAGGGCAT
>CAYPPC010000342.1:1612-2721 GCA_964412435.1 uncultured Paludibacter sp. | reverse complement strand
CAATGAAAAATTGTGCTTACAAATCGTTGTTAGCAGAAGCATTTGACAAAAAACCCTTGCTCCCACTTTCACCCAATGCCTATTTTGGGACGGTTTTGCACAAAATGCTTGAACTAATCTCAAAGGGTGTTGTAAAAAGTGAAGATGACTTTAATGTAGAATTTGACAAACAAGTAAAAGAACTTGAAGACAAGTTACAAAGAAATGGTTTGAGCTTTTTTGTTCCGATAAAAATTAAATTGAAAAATTTTGGATAGAAGAAAATTCAATTAAAAAAGCATTTACGATACGAATCTGAACAGTCGGTAAGTACGAACGGAATGAAATTTCATTACGAAAAATGGTTTGAGTCAAAAGATAAATTGATTGGTGGTAAAGTTGATTTGGTTATTGAAAACGGAAATAGTATTGAAATAATTGATTTTAAAACCGGGGCAATCACACAAGATTGTTTAGATGATGAAGGCGAAATTTACTCCGAAATTAAAAACGAGTATAAGGAGCAGCTTAAACTCTACGCTTACTTGTATTTTGAAAATTCCAATAAGTTTCCAACGGATTTGAGTTTGGTTGATTTATCAAAAAAGAAATTTGCAGTCGAGTTTTCAGAAGAAGAATGCAAAGCAATTTTTGAGGAGGCAAAGACTCTTTTAAAATCAACGAATGATTGTATAAATACAAAAGTATTTTTAGCAAATCCCAAAGAAGAAAATTGTAAGTTTTGCATATACAGACCCGCTTGCAACTTCTTTCAGGAAAAACTTGAAACAGAATTTTCTTTCAACGATGTTTTGGGAAAAATTAAAGAAGTGAAGAGATTTCAGAATGGGAATGTGAGTGTGTTTTTACAAAACGGAGATAAAAATTTAGTCATTAAAAATTTCGCTTCTGAAAAATTTGTCGAACTAAACAAGAGTAAAAACAAACAAATTAAAATTTACAATATAAGAAAAGAAGCAACGGAATCTGTTTATTCTGTTACAAATACAACAATGATTTATGAGTAAGAGTGTTGAGTATAGAATTCCAATTCTTTCTTTCTTTTCGGGAGGAGGTTTTATGGATATGGGATTTGAACAAGCAGGTTTTGAAATTGTTTGGACAAATGA
>CAYPPC010000342.1:281-1602 GCA_964412435.1 uncultured Paludibacter sp. | reverse complement strand
TATTTGTTAAACTACATGCAGCAGGTATGACATCATGGCGGAAAACACATGGAAATAATGCTGAAGCTGAAATTTTTAACACAAAATCTATTGCTGAAATATCATCAAAAGATATTATCAAAGAAGCGTTTCCCAATGGAAAGCCAGATCATTTTGGTGTTATTGGCGGCCCGCCATGCCAAGATTTTAGTATGAATGGTTCTAGGAAAGGATTTGAAGGAGAGAGAGGTAAACTAACGACAATATTCCTTAATAAAATAGCCGAGTTAAAACCAACTTTTTTCGTTATGGAGAATGTTCCTGGATTATTAAGAGTGAATAGCAGTCGAGTGTTTTTAGAAAATCTACTTTCATCTCGTTTAAAAGAAGAATATAAAATCGATTATAAAAAATTGAATGCGTTGGATTTTGGAGTTCCTCAATCCAGGGAGCGTTTGTTCTTTATAGGTATTAAAAGAGATGCTCTTAACTTAGATGCTATAAAATTACCCCCTAATAACTGGTTCCCCTTAAATGCCTATTCATTATAATACAAAATCCTGAAAAATCAACATTTGGAGCTAATCCTATTAAACCAAATAACACTCCAATAGAACTGTGTATAGAAAGCTGTTTAGTTTCCCAAGATGAAATTAAAAAAATACCAAATGCTAATGAATATTTCAATTTGCGCAAAAAGGTGTCGGAATTAAACAGTATCGATGAAGGTGAGACAAACAGACCATCTTTTAAGAGATTACATAGATATAGATATAGTCCTACGGCGTCTTACGGGAACAATGAAGTACATTTACATCCTTATTTGAACAGGAGATTGTCAGTTAGAGAGGCGCTTAGAATACAAGGCGTTGATGATTCATATATTTTACCCTCTAATTTGCCATTATCAAAAAAATTTAAAATGATAGGAAATGGAGTTCCAGTTCCGTTGGCAAAAGAAGTAGCTATTTCATTAAAGAATTTTCTAATAGCTTTAGATATTAACTTTTAATTTTATAAACATGAAAAATAGAGAGAAATTTATTGTATGGCTAGAAAATAGACATCCTCAAAACTCAGGTGCGGTTTCTTCCTATACCAGAGCATTGGACTGGCTTTCTGAAAGATATTATAACGCAGGAAAAATTGACAAAGCATTAATTTATGATGTGAAAGATAAGATTCTTTTAAATGATTTGTATCAAGAAGCACGAGAAATTCAAAAAAATAAAAACTCTTATATATTCAACAATTCTGCTACCTCTTATGGCTTGAAAGGATTCTATTCAGCCAGTTTAAGAAAATTGATAGATTTTCTCATTGTTTCTTCTGATGACATTAC
>CAYPPC010000342.1:0-271 GCA_964412435.1 uncultured Paludibacter sp. | reverse complement strand
AGATTTTGTTTCAGAAGAGAATTAAAAAGGGAAATTGAAATAGAGCAGTGATGAACTTAGAAAGCACTTATTTGAAAAAATCGTATTAAAATATACGAACTATTAAGAATCCCTTAATTGTTCAAATAGAAGAAGCAGAATTAATCGAAAAACTATGCCAATAAACTAAAATCAAGTAACTTTGTTAGAAGAGATAGGAAAGATATATTCTGAAAACAACTAAGTATTAACTCTTAAAGTACATACTGGTAGATATACCCCCAATAATTAA
>CAYPPC010000341.1:0-2727 GCA_964412435.1 uncultured Paludibacter sp. | reverse complement strand
CACCCCGCAGATGGACTCCCGATTCCTGGAGGATGCCTCCTTTCTGCGCTTAAAAAACCTGATGCTGAGTTATGATGTGCCGGCAGCTTTTATAAGAAAATCCAATTTCTTTAACAATGTCAGAGTTTACACTCAGGGTCAAAACCTGTTCACCTTTACTAAATTTAGCGGTATCGATCCGGAGTCTTCAAGCAACGTGTATAAAGCACAATATCCGATGACACGTCAGTATTCATTCGGTCTGGAGGTTACATTTTAAAAGATTATCGAAATGATTAGAAAAATAAAAATATATATCGTTTTTGTGGGCATGGCGTTCGGACTCGGATCCTGTTTAGACAAATATCCTGAAGATGCTATCCTGGCAGATAAAGCGATTAATACAATTGATGAGGCCAACCAGGCAGTGATCGGTATCTATTCGGCATTCAAAAGTGGTGCTTTATACAGCGGATACCTCACTTTGCTGCCCGATTTGCAGAGTGACCTGGCCTATGCGGTTAATGGTTATTCAAACACTTACGGCGACATTTGGCGCTGGGATATTTTAGCCACCAATTCAGAGATTACGGCAGTTTACGGTTCGCTCTACGAACTGATTGCCCGGGTCAATTTCTTTCTGGAGTATGAACCCGGCGTGCGTGAAAATATCAAAATAGACAGCGACCTGGATAGGCTGGACACCTACAAAGGGGAAGCCTATCTGGCCAGAGCCATTGCCTATTCAGAGCTTATCAAACTCTATTGCAATGCTTATGAGAGTGATGAAGCGGCCGAAAATGAACCGGGTGTGGTGCTTGTGGAGAGTTATTACAATCCCGGCCCCATGAAAAGAGCTTCACTCAAAGCATCCTATGATTTTGTTTTGCAGGATATTGAGCGGGCCACTCAGCTACTGGCTGTGAGCGATAATGCTGCATCAGCTCCAAACAGTGTCTTTTACAATTCAGTATATTTTACGGAATATACGGCGCATGCTTTGAGAGCGAGAGTTGCTTTGTATATGAAAGACTATGATGAAGCCATTAAGTATTCATCCAAAGTGATCGACAGTAGAAATTTTGCACTTTCAAGTGTAAATACTCAATATGCACAGGGAGTCAGCATGTATGATTATATGTGGTCATCGGATAACTCAACGGAAGTGATCTGGAAAATTGGTTTCACCACCACCTCTTATGGCGGTGCCTTGGGACGTGTGTTTTTCAATTACGATTACCGCTCCATGAAACCGGATTACGTTCCTGCAAGCTGGGTTCTAAATCTCTACGGCAACAGCGACGGTCGCTATTCGGCTTTCTTCGAAAATATCACCACCGGCTACAGCCACGGACTCACCTGGCCCTTGCTGGTTAAGTATTTTGGTAATGAAACTTTCTTCAACAACCAACTGCTGCATATGTCTATGCCGAAAGTTTTCAGATTATCGGAGCAATATCTGATTCGTGCTGAAGCGTATGCCCTGTCTGCAAAAGCTGACTACTCGAATGCCTCCAAAGATTTGTCCACTCTCCGGGCAGCCCGCTTTGTATCCTCTTCGGGTGCTATTGCTGTGGATAAAAACAGTGCTATGCAAGTGATTG
Source organism: uncultured Paludibacter sp. (assembly GCA_964412435.1). Classification (GTDB taxonomy): domain Bacteria; phylum Bacteroidota; class Bacteroidia; order Bacteroidales; family Paludibacteraceae; genus UPXZ01. Next base: position 1,144 of record CAYPPC010000341.1, on the reverse strand, counting down.
AGGAGGAGCGTGTGAGAGAGTTGTATATGGAAGGGTTCCGCTTGCAGGACCTGAAAAGGTGGCATAAAGGTTTTACCCGCACACCACAAAGTCAGTCCCTGAGAAATGGCAGCAGCCTGAAAGTTGAAGCAGATAACCCGCTGTTTGTATGGCCCATACCGCAGCATGAGCTCGAATCACCCGGGTCTGAAATTGAACCGAATAAAAGTAACAAATAAAGATCAGATAATTAAATGATAAGAAAGATTTCTATAGGATTACCGGCCTTTTTGCTGCTTATACTGCTGAGCACAGGTTGTGAACCGGTACGCACTGTTTATGATGGGCCAGATTATATCATGTTTTCTGACTCATTGTATATTTTGCCGGTGCAAAACAGTGAGGATTATTTTGAAATTCCCATCTCAGCGACGCAGCCTGTTGGTTTTGACAGGGTGCTGGCCGTTGAGATTATTGATAAAACCAGCAACGCCATTGAAGGGCGACACTATCAGTTAGAGTCAAACACAGTGAGAATTAAGGCAGGCGAACTGGCCGGACACGTTAAGGTGCGCGGTGTTTATGAAAATATCGGAGTGGCTGATTCTATCGGCTTTACCCTGCGCCTGATTACAGATGAAGAGACTCAATGGAGCCTTTACGGTATTGAAACTAACGTAGTTTTACAAAAAAGCTGTCCTTTTGATGTGGACACGTTTACCGGATATTGCGTTATTTCATCCACCTACTTTAACAGCTATATGCCTTATGTAACGTCACGTTTGATTACATCGCGCCGCGATCCAGACAATGATAAAGGTATTATTCTCGAAAACTTCTTCTACGATGGTTTCGATGTGAAAGTGGAATTTAATGTGGAGAATCCATTGCATCCTTTGCTGAGAACCAAAGAGCAGATTTTTGCCTCTACAAGCGAAGCTTTTGGAACAACCTATGGCGACGGATTTATCCTGATGAATCAGCCTGCGCTTTATACCTCCCGTTTTCGTATGGGTCATATCGAACAGCATCATTCACAGCGATTGCCTCGCCGGCATATTCCCAGGCGAGGATCAACGGGGAGTTGTAGATGTGCCCTTCCTCCTCTACAGGAGGATAAAACAGGATCTCATTATTTCCGAGGGATAGCCCGACAATGTTTTTC
>CAYPPC010000340.1:0-2744 GCA_964412435.1 uncultured Paludibacter sp. | reverse complement strand
TCGTTAGATTTCACGGCGCACTATACCCCTGCGGGGTGACAAGGGTCATTCGTTATCAATAGCCGTCGACAAAAGTCAACTTCCCTTGAAGATGTGCAAATCGACGGTTAGGAAGCTTTTCATAAAGAAAGAAACCGAATAAAACACTAACTCTCTCGCCCGTCGTTATGCGCGTTTGATATACGATACAAGCTTTGCCGACGGGCTTGGATCATAGCGACTCTTGTCATCTCGCCTGCCTCACTTTAGGGAGGGAGAGATATAGTGCGACGTAAAACCGTTGCAGTAGTTGGCGGAAAGTGATTTCGTTTTCGCAAATATTCACCATCCGATTTGTTGGTAATGGTTGTCAGCACGATCAGAAAAGCCTCCCGACACCCAAGGTGTCAACTATGCATAACCCCACTACTTATCATCGGGAGATAAGAGCATGTGCTGATGCAACTCCGGAGTAGTTGTCTATGATGGCAAGTGATAGTAAACGCCTTCGGCGTTATGCTTATGCTGTGTGTATCTTCCTCAGGTTAAGCATAGAAAACGCCGTAGGCGTTATTTGGTGGCCTAACACAGAAAAAGCTTTACCAAAATCGAAAACTTTGGCAAAGCTTAGTGCAAGGATTAAATATTGCAAAACAATTCGAAATTGTACGCACCGCTTGCATTGGCACGAAATGAAATGGAGTGACATTGAAAGTAAATATCTGTTACTGGTCAGCCGAAATTGAAGTCGTCAGACCAGTAGTGCTCCATAAATTGCCACGACTTTTAAGTCGTGGATTAAAGATATTCAACTACAAAATGAGCTTTAGCTCAAAAGAAAAGAAAAAATTGGACAAAAGTAGAACCTACCAACCTTAAACAAAACCCCGACTTGATAGTCGGGGCTGTTGACAGTTTTCGGGGTTTTGTAGACTCTTTTTACCGGTTAAAATTACCCATGGCCCAGGTCAGTTTTAATGAGACGTAGGGTGCATCGCCTTTCAACATATCAAACTTTTGATTAGTAATCAGGTTGTAGCCGCCATCCAGTCTCAGAGAAAGATAGCTGGGTGGTGTGGCATTCCAGTCGTAGGTATTTCTACCTTTAAATTGGGCCAGCTTGATCTCGGCAATCATGCCCGGACCAGTGTAAAAAGATCTGAAAAGCCGTACTTCATCGTTGTTATTTTTGGGAGCGGGGTAGATATTACTTGTTAAACTTGCACCTCCTAACTCTACGAATGGGGTCAGCTTAAACCAATTGGATTGCAGCAAGCTGTAACCACCTTTAAAACCTACTATTTCGAAGTTAAACTTGTCGTCGGGATAGAAACTGATAGTCTCGTAGCGGTCGGTTTGTGTGTCAAAAGAGTATTTGCTTCTAATCGATGCGGTGCTTACGGATAGCCCGAAATACCACTTTTGATAGGTAAAAGCGATGTCCATTGCCGGATTAACACCATAAGTAAAGTTACTGCCTAAGTTGCCTTGCGGAAAGATGGCACTGGCACCGAATGAGAATATCATAGCCATTGAGATTTGTGGTACAGGAAGATAGTGTTTCAGGAAATCGACATAGCGGGTTTGCGGATATTTTTTCTTAAACAGCCTATACTCCTCTTCATATTTATCACTCTCTTCCTGCCGGTTGAGCGATAAATAAAACAGCTCAATCAGGTCGCTGTCTTCAGAGTTCAGCCCGGCATCTAGGGCGTTTTGATAAAACATATCGTTGAACTTAAAGAACTCTTCACTAAGCTCCCGCTGAATAGAATGAGTGTTGGGGTGACAAGGGTAGATATTTTTTCGGTATTCTTCTGCTTTCGTTAAAAATGTGTCCCAGTCAGAAGTGATAAGCGCAATAAGCAGATGTTCGTTGTAGGAGAATGCAGAGCAGTTGTCCGGTTTGGTTTTTTGATTCAGGTAATTGTATATCTCAATGGCTTTTTCGTAGTTCATCGTACGCACTTCGCTGGCAAGCAGCCGCTTGCCGTTGTTGATGATTGTTTCTGTGCTGTCGACAAAAGAGCGTATCTCGTTTTCAATTTGAGCATTTGCCGATAAGCTACCCAGCAAAATAAGAGAGAAAAGTAAAATCTTTCTGATTTTCATTATGATCAAGTTTTAGTTGATATTTGCGTTTGAATCTTTAATTTATATGCAAATATATGAATATATTTGAGGATATTTAGCGCTTTTCGGGTTTAATTTTATTGCTGTATGTTGATTGTGGGTTTTTATGAAAAAGCTTTACCAAATCTTTCATCGATGCCCCAATCCCTTACCTTTTATAAGCGCATCTGTAATTTGGTTCGTTAGATTTCACGGCGCACTATACCCCTGCGGGGTGACAAGGGTCATTCGTTATCAATAGCCGTCGACAAAAGTCAACTTCCCTTGAAGATGTGCAAATCGACGGTTAGGAAGCTTTTCATAAAGAAAGAAACCGAATAAAACACTAACTCTCTCGCCCGTCGTTATGCGCGTTTGATATACGATACAAGCTTTGCCGACGGGCTTGGATCATAGCGACTCTTGTCATCTCGCCTGCCTCACTTTAGGGAGGGAGAGATATAGTGCGACGTAAAACCGTTGCAGTAGTTGGCGGAAAGTGATTTCGTTTTCGCAAATATTCACCATCCGATTTGTTGGTAATGGTTGTCAGCACGATCAGAAAAGCCTCCCGACACCCAAGGTGTCAACTATGCATAACCCCACTACTTATCATCGGGAGATAGGAGCATGTGCTGATGCAACTCCGGAGG
>CAYPPC010000339.1:0-2769 GCA_964412435.1 uncultured Paludibacter sp. | reverse complement strand
CCAACAGAAACTATATAATTTTTAGGAGGTTATTATGGATGAAATAAAAAATAAATTTGAATTGAGAAAATTAAAATTATCATGTTCTTAACATGATTCCGAAAAGGAAATTTAGTAGTTTGTTTGTCCCGACAGTTTTTTTACTGTCCGGGACAACTTATTTTTAAAAGACCGGACTTCTTTCTTCACAAGAGTCCCTGTTTTTTTGTAATTTTGTGAAAAAATAGTGTTATGCGTATCGATATCATTTCAGCAGTGCCCGAACTGCTCGACAGCCCCCTCAATCACTCTATTGTGAAAAGGGCCCAAACCAAAGGGATGGTGGAGATTTATGTCCACAACCTGCGCGATTATACCGATGATAAACACCGGCGTATCGATGATTATGCTTTTGGCTTTGGTGCCGGAATGGTGCTGCAGATCGAGCCTGTGGATAATATTATCTCCAAACTGAAGTCGGAACGCAGCTATGATGAGGTGATTTATACTTCGCCTGACGGCGAAAAGTTTGATCAGCAGATGGCTAACCGTTACTCTATGGCAGAGAATCTGATTATTCTTTGCGGGCACTACAAAGGGGTAGATCATCGTATTCGCGAACATTTGATTACCCGGGAGATCAGTGTGGGTGATTTTGTGCTTACCGGCGGTGAAATTCCGGCAGCGCTCATGACCGATGCCATTGTGCGCCTGATACCCGGTGTGATTGGTGATGAGACCTCTGCGCTATCCGACAGCTTTCAGGATACTTTGCTCGCTCCGCCGGTCTATACCCGCCCTGCGGAATACAAAGGGTGGAAGGTGCCCGATGTGCTTCTTTCCGGCCACCGGGCCAATGTGGAAGCGTGGATGCACGAGCAGGCACTGGAGCGCACCAGGCGGCTGCGCCCCGATCTGCTGGAGGAGTAATTCAACAAATTTGCAACATTTTGAGCGTGTTGCTGTTTAAATTTTATAAAACTATATATCTAAATAATGGCCTGGTTCTATTTATTAATCGGCGGAGTCTTTGAGTCGCTCTTTTCGTTCAGTCTGGGGAAAATTTCAGATACCTCAGGGCGTGAAAGTGCACTCTGGTTTGTCGCCTTTGTTCTTTTTGTATCTTTATCGATGTGGTTTCTTTACAAGGCTATCGATTCGGGGCTCGGCATCGGGCTCTCCTACGCCGTGTGGGCATCCATCGGAATTTTAGGAAGCGTCATCCTGGGAGTGCTCTTTTTGCAGGAGCCGCTCAGTTTCTGGAAAGTGTTTTTCCTGACTACGCTGCTTATCTCAGTGGTGGGTCTGAAGCTGGTGACATCAGAGTAGAATTTACCGGGCCGGTAAAATAAAACAGAAAATAAAATGATTAAAGTTGGAATAATTGGCGGGGCCGGATATACAGCGGGTGAACTGCTGCGTATTTTGATTCATCACCCGCAGGTGGAGATTACGTTTGTCCACAGCAACAGTAATGCCGGTAATCCGCTCAGCCATGTGCACAGCGGATTGGTTGGCGAAACAGATATAATTTTCTCAGAAAATCATCCGCTGGATAAGATTGATGCCCTGTTCCTGTGCATGGCGCATGGCGACAGCAAGGAGTTTCTGGAGAGTAATAAAGTGCCGGAAGGGGTGAAGATTATTGACCTCTCCACCGATTATCGCCACGAGCGGCCCGATCACGATTTTGTGTACGGCTTGCCCGAGCTAAACCGGGAGAAGATTAAAAAAGCGCAGCGGGTGGCCAATCCGGGTTGCTTTGCTACCGGTATTCAGCTGGCTGTTTTGCCGCTGGCGGCAGCGGGATTACTCAATGATAGCGTGCATGTGCAGGCTATCACCGGATCCACCGGGGCGGGTGTGCGCCCGGGACCCACTACTCATTTTAGCTGGCGCAATAACAACCTTTCGGTTTATCAGGCTTTTAAGCACCGTCACCTCGAAGAGATTTTGCAGTCGGTGAAGCAGCTGCAACCGGGGTTCAACAGCGATTTCAATTTTATACCCGTTCGCGGAGATTTCCCGCGGGGGATTTTTGTTACGGCTTACCTCAAAACAGATATCAGTGCCGGCGAAGCTGAGAAGCTCTACAATGAGTTTTACAAGGATGCAGCTTTCACTTTTATGGTGGCTGACAGCCCCGACATGAAACAGGTGGTCAATACCAATAAAGCCATTGTATATCTGGAGAAAAGTGATAATTACCTTCTGATTATTACGGCTACTGATAACCTGCTGAAAGGCGCTTCAGGCCAGGCGGTGCAAAATATGAACCTGATGTTTGGTCTGGATGAGCGGACAGGTTTGAATTTGAAACCAATCGGTTTTTAGCGAGAAACTAAGGGTTTTATGAAAAATGAGTTAAATGCAGCGAAATTATGCTGTCAAACATATAAAATGTACAGAAATCATACGCATAGGTTGGGTAATTTGAATAATTGTGCTATCTTTGTATCGTGATTTTTTCATAGTATTAGATTTAAGGTTAATGAAGATTGGTTGTCGGGATTGACAACCATTCTTTTTTTTAAATAGGTCATGCGGGGGAGAAAATCCTGAAATGCTATCAAATTAAAACTTTACAAATGTTCGGAAGTTTAGAGGAGGTGCGGCTGAAAAGTGGAGAAGAAGCTTGAGTAGGGCGCGTATTTCGATTAAATTGTTGGCGTTTTGTTACATTTCTAAAAATAAAATCAGCCGGTATTAAATAGATTTAAAAAATTTTGAGCCGGTTTCAATATCACTTATCTTTGCTATCGTGATTTTTTCATAGTATTAGATTTAAGG
>CAYPPC010000338.1:431-2780 GCA_964412435.1 uncultured Paludibacter sp. | reverse complement strand
ACCGGGTGAAGGTTATCCCCGATTTTAAGCCCGATTTTATTGAAAATGTATCATTTTCAGGCGATGTGCGCCTGGGTACTTTCAACAAAACCTTCGAAATGGAGGGAGGTTTCAGAAAACACAGCGGACTTTTCGACTGCTGCATTCACAACTGCACCATTGGCAACGATGTGTATATACATAAAATTCACAACTATATTGCCAATTATGAGATCGGTGATGGTGTTTATATTGAAAACACCAACATCCTTGTGGTGGACAAAAGCAGCAACTTTGGCAATGGTAGCTATGTTACTGTGATGAATGAAACCGGTGGTCGTGAAATTCCTATTTTCAATGAACTAACGGCACCGTTGGCTTACATAATTGCAATGTACCGCCATCGGCCGGCAATGATTGAGAAGCTTTTTAAGATGATTGATGCCTACTCCGCTTTACAGAGCTCATCTATGGGTCAGATCGGCAAAGAGAGTGTTATTATCAACTGCGGTAAAATTAAGAACGTAAAGATCGGAGAATATGCCCGGATAAAAGGGGCATCGACGCTCAAAAACGGTACAATAAACAGCAAAAAGAGTGCACCCGTGATCATTGGGTCAGGGGTAAAAGCAAGCAACTTTATTTTCGCCTCCGGCGTACAGGTACTTGACTCCACGCTGATATCTAACTGCTTTGTAGGGCAAGGCTCTTTTATGGATAAGCACTATTCAGCACATGATTCGGTCTTTTTCTCCAACTGCCAGGGGCTGCACGGTGAAGCTACTTCTATTTTTGCCGGACCATTCACAGTCTCTTACCATAAATCAACCCTGCTAATTTCCGGTATGTTCTCATTTTTGAACGCCGGCAGCGGGTCGAATCAGAGTAATCATATGTACAAGTTGGGGCCGATTCACCAGGGTGTGGTAGAGCGCGGTTCGAAAACAACCAGCGATTCTTATCTGCTCTGGCCCGCTAAAATCGGACCTTTCACACTTGTGATGGGACGCCACACTTCGCACGCCGACACTACCAATCTCCCTTTTTCTTATTTAATTGAGAATAATTCGGAGAGTATTCTGGTACCTGCGGTTAATATAAAAAGTGTGGGAACCATTCGCGATGCACAAAAATGGCCCAGAAGGGATAGGCGCACCGACGATGAGCTGCTCGATCCGATCAACTATAACCTGCTCAGCCCTTTTACCATTCATAAAATGTATCAAGGAATGGAGATCCTGGAGAGTCTGAAGCAGGTATCCGGTGAGACTTCTAAAATTTACAGTTACCAAAACTGTAAAATCAACAATTCATCGCTCAACAAAGGCATTGAACTTTATAAATTAGCGATCTGCAAGTTTCTGGGCAACTCTCTGATCAGTAAAATTGAGAAAGTGCAGGCAAAAACATTCAGTGAACTGCAATCTTCTCTCGCAGTGAAAGAAAAAAGGGGCTTGGGCAGCTGGATTGATCTGGCCGGTTTGATTGCCCCAAAAAATGAGGTAAATAATATTCTGGACCGTATAGAAAATGATGAGTTTGATCTTCATGGAGTGATGAAGGCACTCCATCAACTACATCAGGATTATTACGATCTGGAATGGCATTGGGCACAGGAGAAGCTGGAAAAAGTGACAGAAAAACCCTTGCATCAGGTGAGCAAAGAGGAGATGATTGATTTTATCGGTCAGTGGGAATCAGCAGTTGTGAAGCTGGACAAGCTGCTCTATGAAGATGCAAAAAAGGAGTTTGACCTCGCCTCTATGACCGGTTTCGGGATGGATGGTGATGAGCAGGAGAAGCAGCGTGACTTTGAAAATGTACGGGGAAGTTTTGAAAAAAATCCGTTTGTGCGCGAAGTGCTTAGTCACATTGAACGAAAAAGTGCACTGGCAAAAAAGACTATCAACTACTTGAATGAACTTAATTAATTAAAAGCTATTATAATATGAATAACTTCAGTTTCTACAGTCCGACCTTTTTTGAATTTGGACGCAATAAAGAGGAGAAAACAGGTGCTTTAATCAAGCGATATGGCGGCAGCAAAGTGCTGATACACTACGGAGGCGGCTCAGTGGTGAGAAGCGGTCTGCTGACCCGGGTGATCAGCTCGCTGGAAGAAGCCGGAGTGAAATATATTAAGCTCGGCGGCGTTGTGCCCAATCCGCGCAGTGGTTTAGTGTATGAAGGCATCGAGCTTAGCAGAAAAGAGAATATCGATTTTATTCTGGCGGTCGGGGGCGGCAGTGCCATTGATTCAGCCAAAGCCATAGCAGCCGGCGTGCCCTACGAAGGTGATTTCTGGGATTTCTTCGAAGGGAAAGCGCGTATCAGACAGGCGCTTCCTGTAGCAACGATTCTCACTATTTC
>CAYPPC010000338.1:0-376 GCA_964412435.1 uncultured Paludibacter sp. | reverse complement strand
GCAATCTGATCCGTCCGGTTTTCTCTATCCTCAATCCTGAACTGACCACCACCCTGCCCGATTACCAAACAGCCAGTGGAGCCGTGGATATGTTTGCTCATGTGCTGGAGCGTTATTTTACCAACACAAAAAATGTGGAAGTGACCGACAGAATGTGTGAAGCTATTATGCTGACCATTATTAATGAAACACCCAAAGCACTTGCCTCGGCAGACAACTACGATGCACGCGCCAACCTGATGTGGGCCGGCATGGTGGCACACAACGACCTGCTGGGAGTAGGACGAGAGCAGGATTGGGCCAGTCATGATCTGGAACATGAGCTTTCCGGATTGTATGATGTCGCCCATGGAGCCGGACTGGCAGTTGTGTTTCC
>CAYPPC010000337.1:690-2792 GCA_964412435.1 uncultured Paludibacter sp. | reverse complement strand
GAGTAGCGGACTTTTAATCCGTCGGTCGCAAGTTCAATCCTTGCTGGGTGTACCATATATGCCGGTATAGTATAATGGCTATTACAGGTGATTTGTAACCATCTGATATCAGTTCGATTCTGATTACCGGCTCCAACGGAGAGTAAACTAGCGAAGTGTTAGGACCGCCTGCTAAGCGGCTCGCTCTGGAAGGAGTTTGGTGCAAGTCCAATGCTCTCCTCCATATATGGTGAATGTAGTGTTAATGGAAGCACGAGAGATTGTGGCTCTCTAGGAGCGGGGTCAGTACCCGTCGTTCACCCCAAACACCCCCATAGTATAATGGATAGTACACGAGCCTTCTAAGCTTGCGGTCAAAGTTCGACTCTTTGTGGGGGTGCCATGGCTCATTGGTGCAAAAGAGTAGCATATCTGCCTGTCACGCAGAAGGTTGCGGGTTCGAGTCCCGTCTGGACCGCCATATACTTCCTTAGCTCAACTGGATAGAGTGCCTGACTACGAATCAGGAGGTTATAGGTTCAAGTCCTATAGGGAGTGCCAAATGTTGTTTTATATCATAACCTATGATATAATATATATATAAGGAAGTATTATGTACTTCCTAATATGGACTGGTAGCTTAGTTGGTTAAAGCAAAAAGCCGTTAACTTTGAGACCGTAGGTTCGAATCCTACCCAGTCCGCCAATTAAAAATTTGACTTTTCCGCCAAATTATGATATAATTAAACTATAAGATGGAGGTATGTCTTATGATAAAAAAATGTAGAATATGCGGAAAAGATTTTGAAACAATTAAATACGGAGGTTCAAGACAGTTTTGTTACGACTGTGTTCCTAGTAGTGCTAATGCAAATGAGAGAACCCTTTTTAAAAGACAAGCTATAAAAAAAGAAGCATTAAAATTATTAGGGGGTAAGTGTTTAAAGTGTGGGGAAAGCAAACCTTACTTAATAGATTTTCATCATGTCGATTCTGAAAGAAAGGAACATGCATTTGCAAAGTTACTCGGTAATTCTAAGATAGAACTTTATTTTAAAGAGTTAGAGAAAGCAATACCTTTATGTTCAAATTGTCATAGAGAATTTCATTTTTTAGAAAAAAATGAGAATATTGATATTTATAGTTTTCTGGGTTTAAAAGAAATAATATTTTATAAAGATGAGTTAGATAGAAAATTTAACACTACTAAAAGAAATGATAAAACAGAAAATATTATTAAAAAATCAAACCCAATAAAAGAAAAAAAAGAACCACAAAACACTATCAATAAAGAAATAGTAGATTATGAATTATTGATAGAGCAAATTAAACAATCTTCTTTTGAAGAAGTTGCTAGAGAATACGGAGTAAGTAGTAATGCAATTAGAAAAAGATTAAAAAATAGAGGATATCCCTCTACAATGGCAGAAATTAAACCTAAAAAAGAAAAAGAACCAAAGCCAAAAAATTGGAGAGAATTACCTATTTCTCTTATTAAAGAAAACAAAAATTTTAATTTTAATACTGGCAACGAAGCTATAGATTTTATAACAGCCCATTCAGAAACACAAAGAAATAGAGTTTCAGAAGGGTTATCAAGAGTTGTCAACAAAAAAAGAAAAAGTTATTTAGGTTACACTGTACAAGAAAATTAAATCTTGTACCCCATGGTTCCTTAGTTCAATAGTAGAACGAGCGACTGATAATCGCTAGACATTGGAGCATAACCATTAGGAACCACCATGGAGGTTTAGCAAAACGGTCACTGCAGTCGCCTCATAAGCGAAAGATTATTGGTTCAAATCCATTAGCCTCCACCAATCGCCGCATTAGTTTAATGGTAGAACTGCTGATTTCCAATCAGTAAGCATCAGTTCAATTCTGATATGCGGCTCCACGGCTTCATAGCTCAGTAGGTAGAGCAGTAGACTGAAAATCTATGTGCCACTAGTTCGATTCTAGTTGAAGCCACCAATGGGGGTTTAGCTCAGCAGGTAGAGCAGTTGCTTTGCAAGCATCAGGTCGCAGGTTCAATTCCTGTAACCTCCACCATGGGGGTGTAGCTCAGTTGGTAGAGCGATGGTCTCCAAAACCATGTCATTAGCCTAGGTTCGATTCCTAGC
>CAYPPC010000337.1:0-680 GCA_964412435.1 uncultured Paludibacter sp. | reverse complement strand
CCCGCCAAATATATGCCGTGATGGACAGTGTGGTGTGTCAATACCGTGATATATTTTAGTAGTGATTTTCACTATAGAGGTCATACCGCACAATGTGCGATTATATACATCATTCAAAGGAGGAAAGAGAATGAAAACAACTTATAGAGTTCTGCAGGTGGTTTTAAAAGAAAAATTAATCGGAACAGGTTCAAATGAGGCTAGTCTAACTAATTTAGAAGAGTATATTAACAGACAAGCTAGAGCTGGTTGGAAACTACATACCATCTCAACTGTTTCCAGTGGAAGCAAAGGATGGCTAGGTGGTGATAGAATCCAAGCCACTATGATTTTTGAGAGAGAAGTTAAATAGAAGTTTAAAAGTGGCTTAATAGCCAAGACCAAACAAGTCTATAAACTGTATATGCACAAGTAGAGAACTGGTATATCACTTCGGCTTAGACCCGAAGGTTTGTGGATTCGAATTCCACCTTGTGCACCAAATGTCCTCGTGTCGGAACAGGTATACGAGGTGGACTTAAAATCCACTGCCCGTAAGGGCGTGCAGGTTCGATTCCTGTCGAGGACACCAAGATTTTTGCTACCAAGTTTGACTTTTTCCGACATTTATGATATAATATAAATATAGGAGAATGTAAATGACGGTAGGAATATATAAAATTACGAACCAAATAAATAGA
>CAYPPC010000336.1:0-2797 GCA_964412435.1 uncultured Paludibacter sp. | reverse complement strand
TGTGGTAGCCTTTAATTTAAAGGTCAATTTGGCCAAAACAATATCTTTATTGTCTGGATCCACTACGATACCTCTCGGCAAGGTGCCGATATTCCATTGGATAGAATTAACTAAGCCGCCGGTTTCCACAGCATCTGGTCCTTTGGGCGTATAGTTATAATCAGTAGTAAGCTCTATTAATTCGGCTGTGTATGGAATAGGAATATTTATCTTAGTATCTAAGATTCGTTCATTCCCCGGGTTTTTTATCTCCAAGGTATATTCTATCTCTTGTCCAGGGAGTAGTTTCTGATTAGGTAGCGGGGCATTATTTCCCACCGATGCAATTTCTATATAAGGCACTAACTCAGGTACAAAGGCATCTACCGCTAATACGATGCACGATATGACATAGGTATCCTGATCCGTGCCGTAGCGGAACTTGGTAGAAGTTTGGTTGTTCTTGAAAATACTTTTGTCAGCGTTTGGTATCTCGTTCATCACAATGTCGATACCCGTGTTGTTTAATAATTCTTTATCACGTTCATTACCGCCTGTATTGATGGAACTGTTAAAGTAGTTAGTTGCTGAGTTGTTTGCATGGCTTAAGTCCACCCAAGCATTATCAGCGGCATTACGGATACTAAATCGATCAATCCCGGGTACCGGTGGATTATTACCATGTGTAATGTGTCTGTCACCTTCACCGGCAAGAAGCCCGTATTTCACTTTTACGTCACCTTCTTGGGCAGTTCTAAAGCCGGATATCGGTAACTGAAGTTCGTTCCAAGCGTTATTATTCCCGGCCTGCATGTGGGCATATCCGTCAAACACGGTGATATCACGCCATTTCATCTTGGAGTTTTCATAAATAACTACCATGCTCCAACCGCCAAAGCGTCCGGTACCATCATAAAAATCTTGAGTGCCATCCCAGCCTTCACGTAAAGCCATATCTGCCACAAAATAGTTACCTACACCGTGTTGTTTTACGTATTGGGTTACATCAGCGTAAGCGGTGTAAATCAGACCGTGATCCGTGTTTGGAAAATAAATGTTATCCGGTGCTGCGGTAATCGTTTGGTAAGTTTGTCCTTCTTTTTTAAGCTTTACTTGATGTTTTCGTAAAACTTTACCTCCGGTAGTAATGTTCATCGAAAAGTTAGAATTATTGACCGAATTATTATTCCATCTTTTTCTTAAAGAATTAACTTGAAACGCGTTATTGCCCGAACCGACAAAATAAGAAAAAGTGAAAGTTGGATTATCAGAAGTAGCAACATCATGTCTGCCACTAATCTCTGTTTGAGCGCCACTACCTACCTGAACGGTTACTTTAGCATGATAAGTATAAGTATAAATCCAACTACCCGTTCCCCAAGTCCAATATCGGAAAACAATAACATCACCTCCACCGGATGGCGTAAGGGTGTAAGTAGTTCTAGTTCCTTCCCAAGACCCGGGATTCGAGTTGTCAGTTTCCGATGTAATAGATAGGGTGTATCCGTTGAAAACATTGTTGTTTGTTTTATCGGATGTGGTGCCGGTGCCATTAACAATAAAACTATTCGGACTATACCCATGATGTGCTCTTCCCATCCAGTAAAGTCCAGCATAAAGTATCGAGGAACACTCGGGCTTAACTTCTTCATCCTCATAAAATTTCAACTCAGCCGATGAGGAGTTGAGCGTATTGGGATCGCCATCAACATCCACATAGATCATTGGATTAGCATTGGAAGTCTCATCTCCATAACTTTGCAGCGTTAAGTTGGTATTACCAATCATCTGGAAATCACCTTTAATATTGTATATCTCTTTGTTCTCAAAAAAAGGCGATGTGCGTGGTTTAAACGGCACCACTTGCGCAGTCATAATGGTGGGCATTGCAGTAAGTATAAGTACGAGGACTGCAAGCCACATTTTTCTAAAGTGTTTATTATTTTTCATATTGCAGAGTTTTATTAGTAAATTTTACGTAGATTATTGCGGTATTACAACTGCATACAATAATTGAACTGAAGCATTGTCAGCCGGTGAATTTATGATTATTTGTTTAGCTTTTTCTTCCAAACATTGTGAGGAATTGTCGCCACAAATATCATATCCGATAATCAGCCGCACGTATTTCAGACTGCTGAAACTGCTAAGCTTTGCTAAGTCAAGCATTGCTTTTCCATCTTTTGGATCGTTGATGCGCAGCGTTATCAGTTCCACATTACTATAGGCCTCGTTAGCTTGATAAAGCAGGTCTATAGATGCTGCATCCGTGAAGAGCAGTTCTGCCGGGGCATCGCCGTAGCTTTTTAGCTCGCCTTTATTCAGATAAATGCTGGGATGAATCTCGGTGGATAAGGCTGTTAATCGGCTGTCATCGGATGATTCAACATCCTCTGTGTAGTTGGGCACTGCTTGTAAATTGGCATGACTTGCAAATCCCACCATGCATATTACCAGCAGGAATTTGTAAATTGGTTTAGATAAATTTCTTTTCATATTCGTAAAATATTAGTTTATTGTTTTTATTTTTTTAGATTCAAAATTATCACTGTATTTAATTTCACGCAAGAAAATTAATGGAACATAGGCATGGAAAATGACAACAACCGAAAATTGGGCTTGTCAAAAACCGTACCACCAAAAAACATACTTTATATAAAATTTATTTAAATTTTTAACCACTTCTGAATATTTTCAGCCAGTAGTATGCAAACATAATTGAAAAATTGATAGTTCAGTGGTCACAGCAACAAAATATTTTGTTGCTGTGACCAATTTAAAGAATTAGTTTTACGGATTGATCAATTCAAAAGTCTTT
>CAYPPC010000335.1:0-2801 GCA_964412435.1 uncultured Paludibacter sp. | reverse complement strand
TTGAGGATGTGAAAGGGGATTAAGGCATGCAAGAGTTAACGATTACAATTTTAGAAAACAAAAAAATGACCTATCCGTCAAATATCGTACTAGTAGAGGGCGAGAATTTAACCACTCAAGTCACCGTTTCCGCGCCCTCATGGGAAGGTCTATCTATTGGATGCCTTATTACCACGCCAGCCGGTGTCATGGTTGATGAATTTAGCGCGGATGCTCCGTTTAAGCTAACCAACACCATGCTAGACAGACGCGGTTATATCCGCTTTGAATTTGTCGGTTACAAAATTACCGAAGACAGCAAGGAAGAGGTAACCCGCACATCGCACGCCGTTGAACTACCCGTGCGCTCCGCTCGCCCACGTTTGGGCGAAATCTCTCCCGAACCGCTCCCAGACCTGATTTTACAAGTAACGAACGCAAAGAACACAGCACTAACAGCCGCCACCACAGCAAACGAAGCGGCGGCGGGCGCGGCAGAGATTGACGCACAGGCGAGGGCGGCGGAGGCGGTTAGGGTTGCGGTAGAGAACGCTCGCAATGTTTTTGCACCGTACAATGCCGCGACAAACTATGTTGTCGGAAATAAAGTAACATATCTAGGATCGTCGTATCTGTGTATTTTGGAATCTACTGGCAATCTTCCGACAAACGGCACGTATTGGATGCTGATCACGTCAAAGGGCGACAAGGGGGATCGAGGCGCGTTAAACAACCGCTTTGCACGCATCTTGGGTCACGTAATGTCATCAAAGAGACCGTGCGTATTAACCATTTTGGGCGACTCTACGGGCAACGACGCCAACGAGTGGTATCACTTAACAATGCAGTGGTTGAGGGCAAACAGACCTGCATATAGTCTGCGACAGCGCAGATGGTCAGACGCTAATCAAGCATACAGCACATGGACTTATCGAGCGGCTTCTGACATCGGCGACACCGGTGAAGCATATTTCGGATTTCCTGGAGCATCTGGAAGCTACATATCTACACCGTATAAATCGGCACTTGATATTTCTGGAGATATTGACATCGCGGTCAAGGTCGAGGCGTTACCAAACACCTCAAAGACATTTGTTTCGAGGCTTGGCACGGGGGCGGGGTCGCGAGGATGGTCATTTCAAATGACATCGGCAAACTATCCATATTTCTACTGGTCGGCAGACGGATCAACGCTAATAGGACCTATTCCTGCGACTGTGCCGTATGTATTCCAGTCCGGCGTTCCGATTTGGCTACGCGTAACTCTTGACGCTGATAACGGCGCGGGCGGTTATACTCTCAAATTTTACACATCGCCGGACGCGTATACATGGACACAATTAGGCGCGGACGTAGTAGGCGCGGCACCTACGTCGATTTTTACAAATAACGTCGCCCTGGAATTGGGTGCTCGCACCTCGGGAACGTCGGGATTTTTTCCGGGCAAAATCTACGAGGCGTGGGTCAAACGCGGAATCGATGGCGCACCCGTCGCTAGTCCGTGCGCGGGGTTAGCCTTTCCTTCGGGCGCGACATTTTTGGACGTTGAAAATAATGTTTGGACGGTCAACGGGTTGGCGACATCCGGCAATGGATCACCGGAAATACTATCGCTAAACGGTAGCGTAGCAGGACAAGTAATCGCTTACAGCACAGACCCTACTCGATTTGCCAAGCAAACGCCACTAGAACCCGTGTTAGCGTTTATATCTTATGGTCACAATGAGGGTACCAACGTCGATTATCAAACCACGTATGATGTATTATGCGCACAGTTTAGGACTAAATACCCCAATGTTGGGGTTGTTTGTTGCACCCAAAACCCTAAAAAAACGCCTGCGACAAATATAGAACAGCACACGACGCGGAATGCGCAGATAGCGACACTGGCAATCATCAAGGACTATGGGTTAATTGACGCGTATAGGGCATTTAAAGACATGCCAAACTGCGACGACTACATCAATGCAGATGGAATACACCCTACGACATCTGGCGACGCTAACGGGTCGGTATTGTGGTCGCTTGCGGCGCAGGATTTTTTATCGGCGTCAATTTGATCTAACTCACTCCCTGCATCAACGCATGGGAGACATCACTCAAGGACTACTGCAATAAAGCCGCTCACCTTTCGGGGTGGGCGGTTTTTTTATTGTCAAAATGCACATAAATTATTATAAAACATTGTGCAAATGGCGAGATAAATTTATAAGAAATTTATTGTTTTCTTATAAAAAAAGAGTATAATATAGATATAAGAACAAGGATACAACCGCAAGGTAAACCACAAGGAGGACAACCCCATGAAAAAGTATGATTTTATTTCGATAGCAAGAAACTCCGGTGAATCCGGGGTTACAGAAATGAGCGAAGAGCACATTGGGAAACGTTTCCCGCGCGCTCTGGGATTAGACGTTGGGGAAACTATGGACTTGACCGAGGAAGAGTCCGGTTACACGGACTATGAAAATTTCTACGAGACAATCACTCGGATTGAGTGATTGTTTCGAAAACGAACCGCTCGCCTTTCGGGGTGGGCGGTTTTAATAATGCCAAAATGTACAAGAAAGAAGAGAGGAGGTAGAAAATGAAGGAGAAAGTAAACAAAAAACAAACAGCGTTTAATTTGACGCTGGAGGCCATTACGGTCTTGAAAGAAAAGAAAAATATGGAAGGAGGAACTTTGTCAAGATTAGTCGAAAAAGCTATCTTGACTTTGTACAAGAAAAATGGATGACTTATTGACAGTCGTATCTGTCGCCGCACTAGTGGCAATCGGGACAATCATGATTATCTTGGTCTACCTAAATTGGGGAGACGAG
>CAYPPC010000334.1:0-2805 GCA_964412435.1 uncultured Paludibacter sp. | reverse complement strand
CTTCCGGAAGCGCTTTTCCGTTTGGTGTATGTGCGTCGCTTGCACAAATTAAAAGCGAGCCAGATGAATATTGAGCGAGAGAAGCATTACTACAATCGGGTCATCACCGGCTATCCTTTCGCCAAAGAGATTCGCTTGTTTGATTTCTCGAACTACTTTATCCGGCTTTTTGGACAAAAACAGGAGCAGGTTTTCAGCGAACGTCTGAAACTTACCCGCTTCGAAACACGTTTTACCTTGCTGACACAACTTTTCGCGGTAATTCTTATTTTTGGTTCACTCGGTATTGTGGCCGGACTGAAAATGAGTGGCGTGATGTCCATCGGTACCGTAGTGCTATTTTTCTTCGCTTTTCAGCGCGGGTACTCACTGTTTAATGAGTTTTTCCGCTCGGTGGCGGGGCTATTCGAGGACAATACTTTCCTGAACGATTATCTCGCATTCCTCAATACGGCCGACACTTCGGCTGATCAACTCACTGCACCAAAACCCTTTAGTTTGAATCGGGATATTCGCTTTGAAAATCTCAGCTTTCGTTATGAGTCGAGCGAGCGCGATGCAATTCGTGGAGTAAATATGTATATCCCTGCCGGGAAAACGGTTGCCCTCGTTGGCGAAAATGGTGCCGGAAAAACAACCTTGATCAAATTGCTGTGCGGTTTCTTCAAACCTACAGAAGGTAATATTCTATTTGATGGCGTAGGGCTTGATGAATTGGATCAAAAAGAGCTTTTAGCCAATATCACCGCTGTGTTTCAGGATTTTGCACTCTATCAGGTGGCGGCAATGGATAATATCTTATTAGGTAATTACCACGGAACACCGGATATTGAGCGTGCTAAAAAAGCCGCTGATACCGCCGGAATTCACAAAGTGCTGGAAGATTTGCCGAATGGTTATCAAACCCGTTTGGGCCACCTTTTTAACGAAAGTGAAGAGCTAAGTATTGGCCAATGGCAAAAGATGGCGTTGGCACGAGCATTTTATCGGGATGCTCCTTTGTTACTGATGGATGAGCCCTCCAGTGCGCTTGATGCCAACTCCGAAAGGCAGATGATTGAGAGTTTGAAACAGCTCTCTGAGAATAAAACCACCCTAATTGTCAGCCACCGTCTCTCCACCGTGCAGTGGGCGGATGAAATTTATCTGCTCGACGATGGGCAAATTACCGAAATTGGTACACACGAAGAACTGTTAGAACTTAAAGGCAAATATTATGAGCTTTTTCATTCGATGAAGGATTGATTTCGGTAGATTTAATCTCTTTTTTTCGTAAATTTCAATGAAACAAAAAATCCACGACATACTCAAATCGACCTGGGGCTACGATGGTTTCCGGCCCTTGCAGGAGGATATTATTTTGAGTGTGCTGGAGGGGCGTGATACATTGGGTTTGATGCCCACAGGTGGTGGAAAATCGCTCACTTTTCAGGTGCCGGCACTGGCGATGGAAGGTGTTTGTATTGTGGTAACGCCGCTGATTGCCTTGATGAAAGACCAGGTGGAGAACCTGAAAAAGAAGAACGTTCAGGCAGCAGCAATTTATTCGGGAATGACACCGCGGGAGATTTTACAAACACTCGAAAATGCGGTGCACGGTGCTTATAAATTTCTCTATGTCTCTCCCGAAAGGTTGGCTACCGAGCTATTTATCACTAAGGTAAAACAGATGACCGTGTCACTGATTGCGGTTGATGAGTCGCACTGTATTTCGCAGTGGGGATACGATTTTCGTCCGGCTTACCTCAAAATAGCCGATGTGCGGGAGTTTTTGCCGAAGGCGCCGGTATTGGCACTCACAGCCACAGCTACACCCGAAGTGGTGGTGGATATTCAGGAAAAACTGCATTTTAAAGAGAAGAATGTTTTTCAAAAAAGCTTTGGACGCTCCAATCTCGCTTACGTGGTGCGCACTACTGAAGATAAAAATACGCAATTATTAAAAGTTTTGCAGGGCGTGCCGGGTTCGTCGGTTGTTTATGTGCGTAACCGCAAAAAGACCAAGGAGATAGCCGTCTGGCTGAATGAGCAGGGTATTACCGCCGAGCACTACCACGCCGGACTGAGCAATGACACCAAAGATGCGCGCCAGCAGCGGTGGAAAGAAGACCAAACCCGTGTGATTGTCTCCACCAACGCTTTTGGAATGGGAATTGACAAGCCCGATGTGCGCACGGTGGTGCATTTGGATCTGCCGGATTCACTGGAAGCTTATTTTCAGGAGGCGGGAAGGGCAGGGCGTGACGAGCAGAAAGCTTATGCTATTTTGCTTTTTAACAACACCGATGTGGTAAAAATGCGGAAGCGCGTAGCCGATAGTTTTCCTCCCAAAGAGAAGGTTCTGGAGGTGTACGATGCCGTTGGAAATTATTACCAGGTGGGTGTAGGCAGCGGACTGGACAATACTTTCGTTTTTGATCTGGCAGATTTTTGTCGCTCTTTTTCACTGCCACTTTTGATAGCCTATAACTCAATTAAAATTCTGGAACAAGCCGGCTATCTCTATCTCACAGATGAAGAAGAGAGCATCTCAACGGTGCTTTTTACCACCCGAAAAGATGATTTGTACAAGCAGAAGCACAGTGCCGACCAGGAAAAACTGATTCATATTTTGCTGCGCTCCTATACAGGGCTTTTTACGGATCCGGCTGCCATCAGCGAGGATGTGATTGCTAAAAGATTGGGCTGGACGCAGGATAAAGTTTACCACACGCTGATTGGCTTGAGCAAAGAGCATATTGTTCGCTATATTCCCAGGCGAAATACCCCATTTCTCACTTTTACGCATGAACGTGTAACGCAAAA
>CAYPPC010000333.1:0-2830 GCA_964412435.1 uncultured Paludibacter sp. | reverse complement strand
TCCGGCTACGAAGATTACTCACTCTTTTTAATCAACTCAGGTGCTGAAGCGAATGAAAACGCTCTAAAACTGGCTTCTTTTCATACCGGACGTAAAAAAGTAGCGGTATTTGATAAAGCTTTTCATGGCCGCACATCGGCCAGTGTTAAAATGACGGATAATCCGGCCATTGTTGCGCCTGCCAATGAAGGCTTAGATGTGGTGTTTCTGCCACTGAACGATATTGAAGCCACCCGCGAAGCGCTGGAGCAAAAAGATATCTGTGCTGTATTTATCGAGCCCATCCAGGGCGTTGGCGGCATTCGCATGGCAGAGAATAGCTTTTTACAGCAACTGCGTGAAGTTTGCACCGAAACCGGCACTGTGCTTGTTCTTGACGAAATTCAGTCCGGTTACGGACGCAGCGGAAAATTCTTTGCCCATCAGTACGCCGGCATCAAGCCCGATCTGATTACTGTTGCCAAAGGAATAGGTAATGGCTTCCCCATGGCAGCCGTACTGATCAGCCCTATGTTTGAAGCAAAGCACGGGATGTTGGGCACAACTTTTGGCGGCAATCACCTCGCCTGTGCGGCCGGTCTGGCGGTGCTGGATGTTATGGAAGAGGAAAGTTTGGTGGAAAATGCTGCTGAAACAGGCAGTTATCTGATGCAGGAACTGCGTAAATTACCCGGTATTAAAGAGATTCGCGGCCGCGGGCTGATGATTGGTATAGAGATGGAAAATCCTGTTGGAGATTTACGCAAGAAACTGCTCTTCGAACAGAAAGTATTCACCGGGGCCGGAGGAACACATGTAATCCGTCTGCTTCCGCCTCTCAGCCTGAGTCGCAAGGAGGCTGATCTCTTTTTAGACAGATTCAAAAAAGCGCTTACCTGATGCATTCAAAAGCAATAAAAATATCGCTATTCACTCTATTTCTCTTTTTCCAGTTGCTTTTCCCGCTGACGGCAGAAGCTCAAAATCCGGGGGAAACCTGGGTGCTTGTGCTCAACAGCGGTGATAAAATCAGCGGAGTGATCACAGGAAAAACAGATGAAACCCTCAGCATCCAAACAGCTGATGGCAAAAGATTTCAGTTTTTACGGTCTGACATTATGGCACTCAAGCCGGAGGAAAAAGTGGACGTTTCGACAGAGGAGAAAAACGTTCGCCAGAGCGGTAGCTTTGTTGCTAAAATAGAGTTAGACGGAGGTCTGGCCCATTCGTCAAGAGCCGGTATCACAGGTCGTCCGGTGTTGGGAGCAAGCCTGGCACTGGGTAGTTCCGGCGCATTGGGTGAAAGCAGTTTTTTGGGTGGAGGTCTGGGTTTTGAAAGCATTCCGCATAGCGAACGGGGTCGCACAATTACGTTTTTGCCTATTTATGCACAGGCATTACTGCCCCTCACTAAGAGTAAAAACAAACCCTATGCCGGTGGCAAATCAGGCTACAACATTCCCCTCTCGGGCAGATATTCCGGCGGGCTCTTTTTTGAAGTTTCCGGAGGATTTATGAGGCAGCTCAGCTATAAATCAACTGCAGCTATCGGCCTGTATCTCAAGACAGAACAAATTTCAGGCATAGTTGTTGAGATTAATGAACTGGGCGAGTTTATCACCGAAGGCAAGTCGAACGTAAACAGCCTGGGAATCAGTCTCTGGATGACTTTTTAAGTCCGCTGCCGGAAACTGCCTGTTTTACTATAAAAATAGATATAAAATTATACAGTATAATTGATAATACAAAAACGAATGAAAGATCAGGAATTTCTTGAAAAAATTGTAGAAGGAGCACAGGAGAAAAAAGCCAAAAGAGTAGTTGTTGTTGACATGACCAAACTTCAGGATGCACCCTGCAGCCACTTTGTGGTGTGTGAAGGTGATTCAGGAGTGCAGGTTAGCGCCATTGCTACCTCTGTGATCGACTACGTACGCGAAAACACAGGTATCAAACCAATAGCCAGCGACGGTTTTGAAAACAGTCAATGGATTGCACTGGACTATGGTCATACCATTGTGCATGTTTTTCAGCGTCCGTTCAGAGAGTTTTACGACCTCGAGCATCTCTGGTTAGACGCAGAACTGACAATTATACCCGATTTGGATTAAGAGTATTGTTCAAATCACAACAAAGAGGCCCCGATATTTGTTTAAATACAGGGAGGGCACGCCCAATCAAACCACAAGCTTGTGCCCGTTAATACAGAGATGATATTTTTAATTTATTTAGATGGACAAAAAAGATTTTAATAAAAATAATCCCAACAAACTGCCTCCGGGCAAGCAGCCCGGCAAACAGCCGGGAAAACCAAAATTTAGCCTAAGCTGGCTCTATCTTTTGATTCTTTTTGCGCTGTTCAGCGGCTATCTCTTTCGTGGTGGTAAACCTACCAAAGATGTAACCTGGTCAGACTTTGAAGAGTATATGCACAAAGGTTATGTTGAAAAGGTGGATGTGCTGTCAGGCAAGAAAGTAGCTAAGGCGGTAATTCTGAAGGATTCAGCAGCCCATGTATTTGGCAAGGATTCAACCCTTTACAGCAAAGACCGATTGGTGCAGGCTAATTTCACCTCAGAAGATGCGGTGCTGCGTGCCGTCAAAGAGGTTGAAGATGAAACCGGCAAACGGATCAACCTGCAGGTGGAGCACGACAGTGACTATTTCAGCATTTTCCTCTTCTCATTTGCTCCTATTCTATTGCTGGTATTTCTCTTTGTTTTCTTAAACAGAAGAATGGCAAGCGGCATGGGCGGAGGTTCGGGAGGCATTTTCAATGTCGGCAAATCAAAAGCACAGCTGTTTGACAAAGGAGACACCAAAAATCGGGTGACCTTTAAAGATGTGGCCG
>CAYPPC010000332.1:0-2846 GCA_964412435.1 uncultured Paludibacter sp. | reverse complement strand
TCCTCATCAAAGAAAAAATCCTCTTTAGTGGGGTAGTCGGGCCAGATATCTTCGATGGTTTCATAAATCTCTCCCTCATCTTCAATCTCCTGAAGATTCTCAATCACTTCCATCGGTGCTCCGGATCGAACTGCGTAGTCGATTAACTCATCTTTTGTTGCCGGCCAGGGCGCATCTTCAATTTTCGAAGCTAATTCTAAAGTCCAATACATTTTAACTCAAATTATTAAGGTTATTAACACTGTTTTCTCAAAATGAGTGCAAAAGTAATAAATATTTTTGACACTACGGCTTTTTCCAAGCCAATTCTTCTACATTATCTTCCATCATCACGAACCGTGCCAATGTAAAAAAGTAGTCAGAAAGTCGGTTTACATACTTCAGCAGCAGCGGATCAACCGGATAACTGCCACTGATTTCAACAATACGGCGCTCTGCCCGTCGGGCCACTGTGCGGCAAACATGCGACTGAGCCGCTTTTTGCGTGCCACCGGGCAAAATGAAATGCGACAGCGGCTTCAGCTGACTGTCCAGGCGATCAATCTCCTGCTCCACTGCAGTGATATACTCCTCTTTCATCACCGAGGCTTCCCGGATCTCTGTTTTGCTCAGATCGGTGGCCAGGTTGGAACCAACTGTGAACAGTAAATTCTGGATACCGCTCAGAAAAGCAGCATTCTCTTTATTCATTCCGAGCGATGCGAGCAGCCCCACATGGGTGTTCAGCTCATCCACAGTGCCGTAAGCCTCTAATCGTAGGTCAGATTTACTTACGCGCGTGCCGCCAATCAGTCCGGAACTCCCTTTATCTCCTGTTTTTGTATATATCTTCATTGTTCTTTTCATTATATCATTATAACTATGCTTTTACCGGATGCTTCAAAAACGCATTCTGAAGTTTTTCTTCTGGTAGCTTTTGTTAAAAAACACAATGCCGACCTGAAAAAGGTCGATACTGGCTGTTACAGCAGTATGTTTTTTAATTTCAGCCCAGGCCCGGCTCATCTCTTTCGACCAGTATATGTCGTCAAAAATAAAAACAGTATGGGGCGCAATATGTTCAAGGCAGCGGTTAAAATAGAGCATTGTAGCCTCGTAGGTATGATTTGCATCGAAGAAAACAACATCAGGTACCGGCATTTTTTCCAGAGCCCGGTCTAAAGTTTCATCGATGTCACCCACTATGATCTCTATATTTTTCACCTCCAGTTTGGCGAAATTTTCACGGGCAATGGCAGCCACCTCTTCGCAGCCTTCGAGGCTGACAACCCGAACGTCTGTGTGCACAGAAGCCATATAGGCAGTGGTCAACCCCAGCGAAGTGCCCAGCTCCAGCACACTTTTAGCCTTGGTAAAATTCACTATACGAAACATCAGCTGTGCCCAGCGAGGTTTTTTAAGTGAGGTTTTTGCGATATCCATCACCTTCATCTCCCGGTCATTGCCGGTGCCGTAATCTTTCAAGGTGAGCACCCGGTCATCAAAAAAGAGGTTTTCACGCAAAGTTTCCATTTGCGAATAGACATAAAACGGGTTCTTCTCATAAATGGCATTATGCGTGAACCGATAGAGATAAGGCGAATGAATTCCATGTCCCCGGGTATTCTTTGACCGGATCTGATGCCTGAAGTACTTATATATATAATGAATTTTATCCATTTCTCAAATTTCTTGCAAAAATAACAAACTTTCCGGATTATACAAGCCTATTTCTGTTAACAAACGGATAATACGTTTTGATGTAAGAACGGGCTACGCCCTGTTATTCGTTTCGCTGCGCTTCACTGTTAAGACGGCCTTTGGCCTGTTAAAACGCCCTACGGGTTGTAAGAACGCTTCGCTGTAAGGTAACATGATTGTTGTGCGGTAGATTAAATATGTAATGATGTTACGCATTATGAAAAATCTCCAGGCGGTCAGTTCATCAACGAGACAAACTTCAACAATAAAGAAAATAACAACATCCCTGCGCGGTAACACCTTCCCCTTTGTGGGGGAAGGCAGGGGATGGGGGCCTGATCCCCCTTTGCAGACTGATGGCATCCGGTTGATGATGTTACCTACATAATGGAACACAGATTAAACGGATGCAAGCAACACGGAATATCACGGATTTTTTAAATATCTGCGATAATTTGCAGATTTATTTTTGCCACGAAACACACAAAAAAAACACGAAATATATTTTCGCTGCGCTCAAATAAGGTGCGAGGATTTAACATTGCACAAAAACTCCAACCTCCTCCCATTTTTCATGCTTAATTTATAGTTTTTCATTTCAATAAGTCGCGCCAGGTAGAAACGCACGGCCGTGCGTCTCGTGGTTCAATCCATCCACAAAAAATAATTTAATGGAACACAGATTAAACCGATGCAAGCAACGTGGATAATACGGATTAAAAAAATATGCGTCCATCTGCGGAATCAGCGGGAAATAAAATCAACATTCCAATAAAATCGGAAGTGGCACCTGCGCGGGTGGATAACTCCTTTTTATGCCGTAAAACACACTACTATCGCTTGTTTATCAGTCAATTTATCGTAAATTTACAGTGTTAAACAATATTGCATTTATTTAACACAAACCTGTGTAACGTTTTGCCTCTAAAAAGCATCATTATAGTAAAGCGCATTTTATTTAAAAACTATAAATACAAAGCAAAAAAACTATAAATACAAACTCTTCCACGCCGCCACACTACCCGGCAGGTGTACAACGACAACTGTATGCCGATAACACACTGATTTACTTAATTTATTCACACTAAAATTTAAATACTTATAAAAACAAAAAAACTGCTTTTAATGTTTCCGTTCCTGTTTTTAGTGATGGGAATGATGAGTGG
>CAYPPC010000331.1:0-2858 GCA_964412435.1 uncultured Paludibacter sp. | reverse complement strand
CAATGCATTTATCTCAGAGTTCTACGGCACCGTCTCCTGGAGCGGACTGGGTAAAATATACTGGCACGAGTCCAATGACCTTTACCAGAAATTCTACCAGGTAGTGGACGCTCAGTTAGGAGTGAAACGTAAGAATTTAGCCCTGGAAATCTGGGGTAAAAACCTTACTGACACTGCATATAATGCCTTCTATTTTGAATCTTTTGGGAACAAATTTTTCCAGAAAGGCAAGCCCCTGCAAGCCGGATTACGCCTCTCGGTGGAGTTCTAAAAAATTAAATTAACGGATGTCTGAATCAGGCATCTGTTTTTTATTTTATCCGGTAATGAAAATTAAATCAAATTGCTTAACTTTGTCTTCAAGGTATCATTAAAAAAACTCTGAACTATGTTAATCCACCGCAATCTTAAAACTCAAAACCTCAACCCGGTTTATAATTTTATCGTCGGACTTATGTTTGGCGGAATGACCGCCTGGGTAGTGATTGAAGGAGATAAAAAACCGAAAGGCATCGATCAGCTGGACTGGATTTATATTTTTATATTTTCACTGCTGGCTGTTTGGTTTATAATTAAAGGTCTCAGAGGTATCTTCAGTAAGGCGTATATCCTTGTTGATGACGAGAAAGTTTCAGTGAAACCGGACGAGTCCACCAAAAGTGAAACCATCTACTGGAGAGATGTCGAAAGTATCAAAGAGGTAAAAAACAACTATGTGGTACGCAAAAAAGACAACACAACCACCACCATCTACTTCTCCTACTTCAGCCAGAAGCATGCGATGGACCTGAAGGCAAGCGTTAAGGAAACTGCCCTGAAAAAAGGCATTCCGCTGGAAGAGCAAAAGAGTAAATATCTGCTGGGTGACGACGACTAAATCTACTTAATCATCAAAATCATAACCTGCCTGGCAGGTCAGACACTGCAGGGCATATTCGTCATACTCGTCGTAGGCCGGGCCGGGTTTCAGATTATAGGAAATGATACGGTCAATACGCACCTCTTCACCATTAGAGTATTTCAGGAAATACTCAAATCCGCCTTTACTTATCATGTCTGCCACCTTTCCATTGGCCTCTTTCAACTCTGTACCCTCACCAAAATAGATGGTACGCACCGCTTTCAGAGCAATCTCTTTACGTAAAAGCTCCATCACATCCGGATCTACCGGCATATAAGTTATCTCTTTCATATCTATCTCTGTTTTACCATTAAAACATACCGGCACAAACGAATGTTCCATTATTTATAAGAATTAACGCAATTCGTGCAAGCTAAACTATAGCACAGCTGACTTTCTGTCAGTTTACATATATATGATACAGCTTGTACAAACCTCCCCGAACGGCTCTTGCTGACTGGCAAAGATTTTGAGATGTACAGGTAGGATTTTGCTTAAAAACTTTTTAAAAATCAGATGAATATGCGTTAAGGTGCGTTAAGCACAATTTTAACATTGTTAATTTTGACCAAATAAGCCCTTTTTTCAAACGCTTTGCATAGCATTTGCATTCATTGCAACGTTAAAGAGAAAATAAATTAATAATACAAGAATAAACTATAAGATTATGAAAACAGAAAAAAGAACAAGATCGATTTTTCTTTTAATTTTACTTGTAATTGGAGTTAGTGCTGCCACCAGTTGGGGCACCAGTTTGTTTTACAAAAACCAAAAGGCTATACAGCAGGTAAGCACCGAAAGCTCGATGCAAGATTTTAAAGCCCGCTTTGCCGGAGCTTCTAAATCCATCGATACAGACTTCACCGTTGCTGCAGAAATGACAGTGAATGCCGTGGTGCACATTACCACCAAAGCGCCTCGCCGTCAATCATCGGGTGGCGATTTCTTCAATGACCCGTTTTTTGAGTGGTTCTTCGGACCGGGTCAGCGCGGTCAGCAACGACGCGAACAACCGCAGGAAGAGCAGCTGATGCCGAGAGGCTCCGGATCGGGGGTTATCATCAGTGAAGATGGTTATATTGTAACCAATAATCACGTGATTGACGGTGCCACCGAAATTGAAGTGACACTGAACGACAAGCGTACCTTCAAAGCAAAACTGATTGGAACCGATCCTGCAACAGATATCGCTCTGATTAAAATTGAAGAGAAAAAACTGCCGGCAATCAGCTTTGGCAACTCAGATGATATGAAAGTGGGCGAATGGGTACTGGCTGTGGGCAACCCTTTCAATCTCACCTCTACCGTTACGGCCGGTATTGTAAGTGCCAAGGCGCGTAACCTGGGTATTATTGGAACCGATCGTTTCGGTCGACGCACCGAGAAACTCTCTATTGAGTCCTTTATTCAGACTGACGCCGCCATCAACCCCGGCAACAGCGGGGGTGCTCTGGTAAATACCAGCGGTGAGCTGATCGGAATCAATACCGCCATTGCCTCACAAACCGGAAGCTATGCCGGCTACGGATTTGCTGTGCCCTCCAGTATTGTGCAAAAAGTGGTTACTGACCTGCGTCAGCACGGAATTGTGCAGCGCGCGATGCTGGGCGTGAGTATTCGTGATATTGATGACGAACTCAGCAAAGAGAAAAAACTGAAAACATTCAACGGAGCCTATGTAGCAGAAGTCATTAAAGACGGTACAGCTGACAAAGCCGGTGTGAAAGCGGATGATGTGATTAACAACATTAACGGGATAACTGTGAAATCGAGCTCTGAACTGCAGGAACAGGTGAGCCGTTATCGCCCCGGTGATAAAATCACCATTGGCGTGCTTCGCGGCGACAAGCAACTGACACTTAAAGCAAACCTGATGAATTTGGACGGCAACACTGAGTTGGTGAAAAACTCAGAGTTTACTACCGAACTGGGCGTTAAACTCTCACCGGTGAACGCC
>CAYPPC010000330.1:0-2868 GCA_964412435.1 uncultured Paludibacter sp. | reverse complement strand
CCGGATAACCTATGGTTTCGTAAAGCAGCTTCAAACTTTCAGAATACTCCATCTCAAACTCATCGTAGCGGTCTATTTTATTTATAATGATGCACGCCGGCACACGATAAGCTTCAGCTGTAGCTAAGAAACGATCAATGAACTCAGTATAAGTTTCCGGATAATTCACAGTAGCCACCAAAGCTACCAGATCCAGATTGGTTGCCAATATCTGAGATTGTTTCGACAGGTTGGAAGCGCGTCGGATAATGTAGTTTTTACGATCGTGCAAGCCTACGACCAGGCCGGTATTATCGTCTGACGGAAGATAATCCACCAGATCACCCACTGCAATGGGATTGGTACTGCGAATTCCCTTCAGTCGGAAATTACCTCTTACTTTGCAGTCAATCAGTTTTCCGGATTCTGTTTTTACGGTGTACCAGCTTCCGGTGCTTTTCACTACAACTCCAGTTTTTGTTTCGTCAGACATATGATCCTCTCCTCCCGGTAAAAAAACAAAAGTGATTATTCAAAATAATCACTTTTATAGATTCATTATAAGTCCTAAACAGTCATTACCTCTTCTTCCTTTGCCTGCAGAAGTTCATCAATTCTCTTCACATATTTATCGTGAAGTTTTTGCACTTCATTTTCGGCATCTTTCTGGGCATCCTCAGGCAGACCATCTTTCAGCATCTTTTTGAGGCTGTCGTTGGCTTCGCGACGGGCATTGCGCACACTGATTTTGGCTTCTTCGCCTTCTGAGCGAACCTGTTTCACCAGTTGCTTGCGTCTCTCCTCGGTCATTGGCGGAATTCCCAGGCGGATAACTTCACCATTGTTGGCAGGAGTGATACCTACATCTGAGTTGATAATAGCGCGTTCGATATCATCGATCAGCTTCTTTTCCCAGGGCTGAATGGCGATGGTTTTAGCATCAGGGGTTGTAAGTGTAGCCACATTACTCAATGGCACTTGCGACCCATAATACTCAATTCTTACCGCATCCAGGATACGCACGTTGGCTTTTCCGGCACGGATACGCTGCAATGCTTCATCGAGATATTCGATGGTTGCTTTCATAAATTCTTCTGCTTCCTGCAGTGGTACTCTAGTGTCTAACATACTATTAAATATTTTTGTTCTTATTTCTATTTATAACCGGAATAATATTAAAGCTTTACCAGTGTTCCTATTTTCTCCCCCTTAACCACACGCATCAGGTTACCGGGCGTGTCCATATCAAAAACATAGATAGGCATATCATTCTCCCGACACATGGTAGTAGCCGTTAAATCCATCACTTTCAAGTTACGATTGTAAATTTCATCGTAAGTGATCTCTTCAAACTTCACTGCTTCCGGGTCTTTTTCAGGATCTGCTGTATAAATGCCATCAACACGTGTTCCTTTAAGCATGATATCCGCTTCTACTTCAATGGCTCGCAGAGATGATGCTGTGTCAGTAGTGAAAAATGGATTGCTGGTTCCACCGGCAATGATAACCACTTCACCCTTTTGGAGCAACTCCACAGCATAACGTTTGCTGTAATACTCACCAATCGGCTCCATGCGAATGGAGGTCAGCACACGCGATTTAACTCCCTCAGCCTGCAGTGCCGAGTTAAGCGCCAGGCTGTTGATTACTGTGGCCAACATACCCATCTGATCGCCCTGCACCCGGTCAAACCCTTTTGTGGCACCGCTTAGACCGCGAAATATGTTTCCGCCACCGATAACAATAGCCACCTTAACACCAAGTTCACTAATCTCTTTGATTTGTGTGGCATACTCATTCAACCTCACCGTGTCGATTCCCTGCTTGCTCTCAGCTGCAAGAGATTCGCCACTCAGCTTCAATAAAACTCTTTTATATTCCATTAATTATTTACAATTTTATATCGTAGTCTTTGCACATAATAGTCAAAAACATCCGAAACTACATCGATTATAGTGCAAATATATAAAAAAAAGACAAATTCGGAGACCGAATCTGTCTTTTTTAATATCAGATTGATAGAATAACTATCAGCTTACGCCTTTTCTTCTTTGTTTTCGTCAGCTGCAGGCTCCTCTTTCACTTCTGCTTCTGCAGGAGTTTCAGTTTTCACCTCTTCTTTAACCTCTTCGGGAGCTTCTACTTCAGCTTCCGGTTTAGTCTCTTCTTTCAACTCTTTCACTTTAGTTTCTGTTTTAACCTCAGTTTCAGTTTTTCTTGAAGATGAACGACGAGTACGCGGTTTTTTAGCTGTTGCTTTCTCTTTCAGCATGTTCTCATTGTAGTCAACCAACTCAATGATACACATTTCGGCATTATCACCTAAACGATAGCCGGTGCGCAGAATGCGGGTATAACCACCCGGTCTGTCAGCAATTTTTTCAGCTACATCGCGGAATAGTTCCGTAACAGCTTCTTTATTTTGCAGTTTGCTAAATACCAAACGTCTTGAGTGTGTTGTATCCTCCTTCGCTTTAGTCAGGATAGGTTCAACATAAACACGCAGTGCTTTAGCTTTTGCAAGAGTAGTTGCAATTCTTTTATGACGAATCAACGAGATTGCCATATTGGACAACATCGCTTCTCTGTGTGATGCAGTACGTCCTAAATGATTGAATTTTTTATTATGTCTCATTTCTTAATTCTTACTCTTTTTCTAATTTATATTCATACCAAAGGTCAGATTCAGACCATCCAGCTTCTCTTCGAGTTCGGAGAGTGACTTTTTACCAAAGTTACGGAACTTCAGCAGGTCATGACGGTGGTGTTTCACCAAGTCACCGAGTGAGTGAACATCAGCAGCCTTGAGGCAGTTGAGTGCACGTACAGAGAGCTCCAGGTCGGTCAGTTTGGTCTTCAGCAGCTGACGCATGTGAAGTACCTCTTCGT
>CAYPPC010000329.1:379-2886 GCA_964412435.1 uncultured Paludibacter sp. | reverse complement strand
GAGCAAAGGACTGAAAATCCTTGTGTCCCCGGTTCGATTCCTGGTGGTACCACTTTCAAAACAGAGAACGCAGCTGATAGTCAATCAGTTGCGTTTTTTCTTTTTAAACACTGAACTACATTGGACTACCAAACTACACCAATACATGAATCAAAACGGGTCTGCCGACATTCTTGTCGACAATTAAGACATTGGGCTAAAGCCTGCTAAAATATAAATTGCTCCTGATCCCCAACTTAAAAGTTATACGCCTCTGGTCTGACTTCAAGTTCGTCTGACCAGTTATAAGAGCAGCTGCTAATTAAAGTGAGCAGCCTGCCTGCAGCAGACAGGCCCACGTTTACAAAAAGATCAATAGCAGCTGACACGGCTGGAAATCCAAGTTTCCCGTTAATTTGTACGAAAAAACAACCTAATTGGACTACAATGGCCTACCAAAATAAAAAGCGCCATTGACCGAAGTCAACAGCGCTCTCTATCAAAAAAAGACTTGTAGCATGGTCTTATCTACCAGGATTCATAATAGTAATGATCTTCATATCTGCCTAAACGAACCTCTTCTGGGAGAGTTGGAAAATTATCTTTGTCTTGCGACTCCAACTGCAAAGAGATCTGATTATCCAGATACACTGTATTAATTGTGGGTTTTATATATTCTCTTTTCATTAAACTGTTTCGCTGACGGCCTGCGCTTCTGTTAGTGAGGCAGCAAACCGGTCAACATCTTTTACTTGTTATTTAATTATCTATTTGTTTCTATTTTATCAACACACGGCGCGTTACTTTCCCTTCAGGCTGCTCCACTACCACCAGATATACTCCACTTCTCAAATTAGTAGCCGCCACAGTGAGTTTAGCAGAGAGAGACTGCGACGCAATCAACTGTCCGTTTACACCATACACCGTAACGTGCGTATTATTGAAATCATCAGCGCTTACCAGCAGCTCGTTGCCCCGGGAATACACCTCCACCGCATCGGCAGCAGTTCCGGTGAGACCGGTCACTTCGGCCGGCACAAACTGAATGGCAAAACGATCTTTCGATTTCACCGCATCAGAGCTAAAACGATATCCTTCTTCTGTTAATTCAGTGACAGTTTCCAGCTCTTTATCGATAAGCAGCAGACGCATATCAGGATCAAAGCCGGCATATTCACTCAGAGAAATGACAAACTCCCCTGCTGTTTGAGTCCGGAAGCCAATCGCAACATCCCGGTTATAGGGAATGCTCTTCATGGCATTGATAGCTACTGCCTCCTCATCGAGCAGCGTGTATATCTCTGGCACATCGCTGTTACTCAGAATTTTCACGGCATCCATGCTGTCCATTTCATCGCTATTTTTTTCACTGAAATAGATCATGGTCTCATCGCGCAAACTACCTTGCGACAACAGCAAACGCAGTCGTGCTGGATCGATAGCCGGCTCATTAATAGCCATCACCTCAATATGACCATCCCGGTGGCAGCGGCTGTCCTCTTTGAATTTCAGAGAACCGGTCTTACCCTCCTCCACACGCACCCAGAAACCCTGCATCGGACTCAGCAGGCCACTTGAAACTAAAAACGAAGGAACTCCAAAAAGTCCGTTCCAGGTAGCAAATGTGTAGGCACCGTCATTGTAGCTGCGCAGCCACATCACCTCACCTATGTTATTTTTCTCAACATCACACCAACAGATATAGGAAGGATAAGGATTACCTACAAAATGGAACCCTTTTTTATCCCTTTTCAAATTATCAATAAGCAGGTCACCCCGGAACAGCTCTCCGGTAAAGCTCATTTTTTCCACCTCTCTTCCCGATGGGTTGACCATCACACCCATACCGGCTCCGGGCTTCACTTCCACCCCGGCCTCCCGGTAGCTCCAGAAGTCAGTTTTTTCTTCAAACTGTCCGAATCCGGC
Organism: uncultured Paludibacter sp.; assembly: GCA_964412435.1. Lineage (GTDB taxonomy): Bacteria > Bacteroidota > Bacteroidia > Bacteroidales > Paludibacteraceae > UPXZ01. The sequence goes on along the minus strand of CAYPPC010000329.1, from coordinate 981 downwards.
CGCATGCTCCATATCCACCTGACCATTAAACGGCAATGAGAGGTATTTGGAAGAGTAGTTTTCAACGAAATACTCCAGTTTTGCCTGGCCGGAAACAGCGCCGGTTACAGTAGCCGGCCCCTCTTCCCCACTCTCCAGATAGAGCTGATTCTTCACAGTCAATGTTTTACCCGGCACCACCGTGAGTGTTTTGCCGGCTTTCAGATAAAGATCACTTCGAACCGCATCCTCTTTAAGCAGAGCATCTTCCTCAAGCATCACGGCGACATCGCTCGCAGGCACCGTGCCGTTGCTCCAGTTTTGCCCGTCGAGCAAATCACCTGTTTTCACAAAACGGGGGGAGACAAACTGCCAGGCCATCCGGCCAAAAGATACTGCTGTAGTATTTATAACCCTCAGACCTCCCTCATCTCCGCTGACAGCAAGCACCCGGTCTGATTTGTCTGTAATTTTATATTGCGGATGCACCAGTGCGCTGTCGATCTGTGTGATATTCCAGGCAAAATTAGCTTTACTCTCACCGGCAGTTTCACCGAGGTACTGTCCGCTGGCTTTATTTTTCAGACGAAGCTCACCGTCAACATGCACCAAAGCCCAGAGTG
>CAYPPC010000329.1:0-369 GCA_964412435.1 uncultured Paludibacter sp. | reverse complement strand
ACCCGCTTCCCGGTGGTAGGTTTTAAAATAGTTTTTTCCGGACTTATCGGTCTGCAGGGCATTACTGCGCAGATCTGCTGCGCTCATATACTCATGCTCAGAAATTACCGAACCGTCGGAAGCTGAGAAAACGTAGTAGTAAACAGGATTTTCAAGGCTCGAAACCCGGGGATGCACCACCGCTCCGACAGTGAGATTTTCGCAGGACTCCTGTAAAGTCCACCCAATGGCACGGTTTCCGCAGTTTTTCTCCGGGATAACATACTGACCACACTCAGAGAGTGCTATGGTGCTGTTATCATCCGTTTTCAAAAGCAGCGACTTACCATCTGTGGCAAAATCAAACTGAAAAGAGTTGTCATTTAAATT
>CAYPPC010000328.1:0-2890 GCA_964412435.1 uncultured Paludibacter sp. | reverse complement strand
GTGAAGGTTTTCCCGATATCACTCAGATCGCACAGCAGACCCGACATACCACCACGCTGACACGCGGTCAGCTGCGCTGTAATAAACTGGTAAACCGGTGTGTCGGCAATCTTCCATGCCGGTGCATTGGTTAGGCTTACGCCTAATTTTCGGGCTATCGTTATCCAGTTTGCATCACTAAGTACGCGCTCCGTTTCACCGTTTTTCACACGGCTATACTGTGCGCCATTTATACCTATTGAAGTGGCAAACTTGGCATCACTTCCGGAAAAATTACCGCGCACCCGCGCCATCTCCGCAATTATTCGCTCTTTAAATTCTTTTGTAATCATCTTTTTTGGTCTTTTAGATTTATTTTTCTGTGTTATTTCTTCTTGCTTAGTTTCTTCACCCTCCTGGTCGCTGAGCGTAGCCGAAGCGTAGGTCTTATAAATCGGCAACCGCCCGGGCTGCCCAGTCCATATTTTCGAGTTCAGTCAAATAATCATCTCCATCATATCCGCGCGGCTGTTCCGTTTCTACAATCCGCACTTCTTGCTCCGCGCTCCAATTAGCTACACTCTTAGCCCCCTTCAGGGGGTTGGGGGTTGTGTTAAGGGAGTTCACTCCAACCTTTGGAATCTCACGCCTCCGCTCTTTCACTATTTTGTCAAATTTCGCTATCCGCTTTTGCTGAGCCAGTATTTTAGCTGCGTCATCAGCTGTTTGTTCAATTTTGTTCTCATTGTATGCCAGCATACTGCTGTTCATTGCCTCGCCAATGTATTTTTCGCCCTGATATAGGTAAGCCTTGTTGATGCTTCCATCCTCCTCCGGTAGCCAGTAAGCTGTCACGTTGTAGTTGTTAGATGCTAAGCGTTTCAAACTGTCAAAATTCATCAGCTCAAATTTTTCACCTTGCACCGGGCAGTAGTCGTTGTTATAAACCGATGTGTCGGTCTCGTTGCCAATAAAGCGGTACAGATGCCACTCGTCAATTGCTTTTAGTTCGGGGTTGATATTGGCTAAAAACACCTCTTTCCGTGTCATTTTGGGATAAGTCTTTTGAAGCGGGTGCAGTTCATTATTATGCGTTTCTATATCCTGCAAGTCATCCGCTATAATTGCCTGCGGCTGATATTCCGGCTCTATAAAATCACCGCTAACTTTGTTACGCACACTCCGGTAAGCCTCATGCTTGGCATACCAGCGTCCACGGGTGTGGCCTGCACGCTTGGATGCACCATATTTGAACTCTCTAATTTTATGCTCCGCCCGCTTTTCAGTGGGTGATGTACAGAATCGTACAAATGGGAACAGCTCATCTAACCAGGCTATATCTTTCATCAGGTGGTTCTCAACCTCCAACTCTCCGGGCATGGGTAGCCCCAGCTCGGCCAGTTCACAAAACATATTTCGGAAGGACTCTACCACCGTGTTGATACTCGGCTTTCCAACCACATAAGCCGGTCGGAACCAGTAGCCCGATACTACATCCACAGCTATATACTTAGTAACCCAACCACGCACCGATTTACGGCTTAACACCACGTCATCCATTGATATTTTGCTGAGTGAGAATCTGCCCAATTTTCGTTTGTGTTTAGGTCTCATTTTATTCACGTAATCAAAGTTTCCATTCCGCACGGCATAGTTGGCCGTATTGTTCACAATGTCTTTCAGGTAATTCCAAATGGTAGCCTCCGACACCTCCAATGCACGCCCCTTGTGTCTGAAATCAGCGGGGTTGAATATTTCACCGGTTTCGCTGTCGTACAGCTCTTTGTTCCCGCTCACAAACTCTAAGTAGAGCTGGTGCACCTCCGTTATAAATGGTTTGCCGTTCATCGACCAGATCGCGATAAACAACTGCTCCATACGAGCCGACACCACCCGGGCCGAGTCATTACCGGTATTACCGTGTATAAGCGAGCCATAACCGCCATTTAAGTACCGTTTAAAAGCCCTTTCAAGCGACCGGGCATTACCGATTGTTCGCTCACGCCCGATCGGCCAGCTTACCGTTTGTTCTATAAACCAATCAACAGCGAGCTGCCAAAACTCACCCATCTTCACACGCTTACCAACTCGCGCTCGCGCCATACGCTGTTTTTCAAGCCCGCGCTTCAACGCTTCAAAAATAGACGCCTCATTCGTGTACCACTTAATCTGATCCGGCTCCAACGGGCTGCCATCTCCTTTGCGGTAGCTAACAAAATAATCGCGTGCCTCCGTATCAATCTCAACTTCAAATATAGATCGCACCCCTTCAACCCCAATCTCACCGTAAGCACGCTCTAACACGTCTATACGCTCAGGTCGCTGAATGCTCCGAACATCTATCAATGTATTACCATTAATCCCACGCCGGAATATTTTTAATAAACCGTTGCTATTATCGTGGTTATACTGCTTGTAGGTTAATCCCGCAGCGCACCAATCATTTACCGTTATCACCAATGTTCCGTCTATATTTCTATACATATTCACTTACACCTTCTATTATCATCGCACCGGTCGCTGAGCGCAGCCGAAGCGCACTTTTTTAACAAAATCACATCCGGCGGTGAGAGCCAACTATTTCTAATCGGTTCATTGATATCGCCAATGACACCGGATGCGATTCTTTCTGAAAAATTACTATCTTTACAGTCGCTGAATACAACTTTCAAAAAAGCAATTATGAACAAACAAAATCTTGAAAATAACATTGCAACTTTAAGCTCACAAGTGCTTATACTTAATGCTCAAATCAACGCTTTGCAAGAAATCTTTTTTGCATATTTAGCCACCGAACATAACGAGAGCTACCCATACTTTTCAGAAAACGCAAAAGCCGAGTGTGCCGACGTTTTCGGCCATAAGCTTTCCGAAGCCTTAGAGCAATTTCGCGCTCTCGATCCGATGTCTG
>CAYPPC010000327.1:1390-2908 GCA_964412435.1 uncultured Paludibacter sp. | reverse complement strand
AGAACTGTCCGAAGCCAACGATGAGCTTAGTGCCCTTAGACAGCGCATAGCTGAGCTTAAAGAGGAAAATTACATCTTGTACCCTAAAGAGCACGCGTGGAAGAAGAACCCAACGCCAAGTCAAAGTGGGCCAAAGCATTAGGCGTATTTTCATCTGGTTAATATAGCTGGCCTAAAGAACGTGATATCCTTATTAGCCATTGTGATGAACTCCATCCCTCTATCCTCCAATTGTTTAAAGAAGGCCGAGGTGTTATTAGCACTGAAAGGATATGTGGGCTACTTCGCACCCGAGGCGAGGTTTAATAATATCATTCCAGGTAGTATCAAGGGTTATGAGAAAAGAAAATCTTTTTCCAAGCATATGAGACACAGGCAGTGTTCTCTTTTTGACAGTAGAACTTTAAGAGACTGTAGCCATAAAAACCTAGCTAGTGATCTAAAAGTTATTAAATGTTATCAGGACCTAAGCTGTGACACAACCTATATCTCAACAGGCCAAGGCTTTGAGTACCAGTGTGACATAATTGATGTTCACTCTAAAAAAGCTCTCGGAAGTTTCCAAGGTCCCAAAATGAAAGCCGAATTGGTCGAGAATGCTATTAAGGTAGTAGTTGCCAGATATGATTTACCAGAATGAGTTTACTTTCATATTAACAATGTTTCACAATATACATCTAAGCAGTTTAGAAGAATGATTAAGGAACTCAAATGGCTAGCTACCTAATCTAGAATTGCTAAAACATGCCGCTACTATTGAAGCGAAAGTTTCTTCGTTCTTCTGAGTAAGAGGTCGTCCATGATACCAACATAAAACAAGGGATGAGACTAGGATATAGTCTATAACTATATCTATGAATTCTACAATACAACAAGAAAACAGAAATCATATGGATATCTCAGTCCTAATGAATTCATTAAAAGCCTGGAGCAAAAAGCTCTTGCTAATGTAGATTAACTTTTTGTCCGATAAAATGTTAACCTCCTAGGTGAAATACGGATTGCAATGGTTTAGATTTCATCCGTGATTTCTATTAAAAATTACATATCTTAATTCATTATAAATGAGATGTAATTTTATAAATTTCTTTTAATGAAAGATTATTAATTCTTATATCCTCTTTAATTTCTTTATAGTAATCTTCCCCGCTGTATACTCCATTCCTCAAAATCCTTACTGTATTAATAGGAAAAATATGAGAAATATAAAAATCTTTTTGTGGATTGTCGCCTATATAAACCATTTCTCTGTAATCAATATTCATTTTTTCTTTCATCAGTTCAAAAGCTTTAGGATTAGGCTTCCAGTATTCTCGTCCAAGTTCATCAGTTACAATAATATTGTCAAAATAGTTCTCTGCTTTGATTGCGCGTAATTTTTTCCTTTGAGAAGCAGCGTATCCATCTGTAATTATCCCTATATTAATATTTGATTTTTCGAGGTATTCCAAGCAAGGTATAACATCGTCATAAAATGATATATTGGGATGAAGTACAAAATATCATTGAAAAATATGA
>CAYPPC010000327.1:0-1380 GCA_964412435.1 uncultured Paludibacter sp. | reverse complement strand
TCTATACTCCTGAACAAGAGTATTTATTAAACTCGGATTATACTCAATTTTTAAATTCACTAATACCTTGTCAAAAACATTTATTGGGCTAATTCTAAATTGGGATATCAACTTTTTATATACAAAGCTTGTATCAACACCATATATTTGACTTAAATATTCGGATATATGCTTAAATCCACTAACTATGTAATCTTGTTCAGATATAAGTGTATCGTCTAGGTCGAATACTACAGCTTTAATCATCTATTAATACCAAGTTCTCATCTAGAGAAATACTTTGATCAAATCTCAAGTAAATTATATTTTCATTGTAATCTTCGCTATATTCAAGTTCTTCACCTCGAATTAACCTATATAAATATTCACATGAATTTGCTCCACTATCTATGCTCATAGGTGCCCCACCTCCAAACCTAGGATTAATTTCAATGAATTCTATCCCTTTTTTTGTCTTCATTAATTGTAATGTTATATGCCCAATAGGTTTTAAAACACGAAGAAGTCTGTCAACTTCTTCTATTATTTCTTTATCCTTAATAATCTTTCCCTTTGAGATTTCTCCACTTCTTATGGCCATTCTAAGCCTCGGCACAATAGAAATCACCTTCGAATCAAAATCTAAAAAAGCATCTATTGTATATTCATCTCCTTCTAAAAAATCTTGTACAATATAGTCTTTTATAAGAGTCCTATACGTGGCCAACTCTAATTCACTTTCTACTTTAAATGTATTTACACTAGAACTACCTGATTTAGGTTTTATAAATAAGGGGAAGTCAAAATCTAAATTATCTAACTCTTCTTCACTATACATCCTAGGGATTTTAAACTCGTTTTCTAGAAGAAATAGATGTGTTTTTATTTTATCTCTACAAGTTGATATAACGCCTACATTTGATACAAGAACCCTTGCACCTGACTCTAGAAAGATTTTTTCTTTATTTTCAGATAAAATTAATAAATCTGTATCAATTGTAGGAATAACTAAACAAACATGTTTTTCATTGCAAATTCTAATAATCTCATCAATATATTTCTTATCATGTATTTCAGGCAAAATAACCCTGTCATCAGCAAAATAAAGTGCAGGGGCAGTTATAGATGAATCTCCTGCCACAATCTTGCTATTAATTTTTATTTTTTTAGCTGCCTCTTGAAACTTGCTAATTAGTTCCACTCTTCGTCCAGCACACAATATAAAATATTATATTCATTCATTTTAACTCGTTTCCTAATTATGTTGGCAAAGTCAATGGTGATTCACAGGCTTATCTTCGATAATATGCATAAAGTCTCAGCCTAAATTGTAATAACTCGCTAGGTTTTTTCATATATATGTGATTTTAATACAACTTTCAACTTTTAACTTTCGGTATT
>CAYPPC010000326.1:0-2908 GCA_964412435.1 uncultured Paludibacter sp. | reverse complement strand
CTTTCCAAAAAATATCCAATGCCACTCAGACTGAACCGTTTAACACCACTTAATGCAAGTTATAACAGATTACTTGCAAGCTCTGAAAGATAGCTTCTCTCGCCTTTTACCAAATTAATATGCGCAAATATATCCTGCCCTTTCATCCGGTCAATCATATAAACCAGACCATTGGAGTGAGCATCGAGATATGGAGAGTCAATCTGCTGAATATCACCGGTAAACACAACTTTCGTCCCTTCGCCGGCACGCGTAATAATTGTTTTCACTTCATGCGGAGTGAGGTTTTGTGCCTCGTCAATTATAAAGTAGATATCAGTCAGACTGCGTCCGCGAATATAAGCCAGTGCCTCAATAATCAGGCGGTTTTCACGCTGCATATCCTCCAGCAACTTCATCTCTCTTCCCTGGTAGGAGAAGCTATTCTTAATTACATTCAGGTTATCAAAAAGAGGTTGCATATAGGGAGCAATTTTAGTCTGCTCATCACCCGGCAGATAACCCAAATCTCTATTTGAAAGCGCCACAATGGGGCGTGCGAGTAAAATCTGCTTATAATCTTCCTGTTTTTGCAAAGCAGCGGCCAGCGCCATCAAGGTTTTACCTGTTCCAGATTTACCGGTTATTGCCACCAGACTCACATCATCGTCGAGCAGCACATTAAGTGCAAAAGCCTGCTCTGCATTGCGCGGTTCAATTCCGAAGCTGCGCACCTTTTCTACCCGTACCACCTGTTCATTTTGTGGCTTATATCGTGCCAAAACACTCGAACGGTTGCTTTTCAGAATAAAGCAGTCATGAGCAGTAACGTCAGATTTGAAGGAGAATTCATCGATATCCACCCCCCCTTCCGCATAAATTCTGTCGATTAACTCTGCAGTTACATCATCAAAAACTTCATGATTTTTCTCAAAGATATCGATATCCACCACTTTATCATTGATATAATCCTCGGCAAGCATTCCGAGTGACAAAGCTTTCATTCTTAAATTAATATCTTTGCTTACCAGAATCGTTTTGGTGTCACTCTCTTTTTGAGAAATATTATAGGTGTCGGCCAGAATGCGGTGATCAGCCGTTTTGTCCGGAAAAACAGCAGCTATTTTATCGGGATAGTTATTACCGGCCAGGATAAACAGCTTTCCTCTACCCTCTCCCAGGTCGGCACCCGATTTAAAGAGATTCTCATCAGCAATTATATTCAACTCACGGGTAAACTGCCGGGCATTATAATTAATCTGTTCATTTCCTTTTTTGAAATGATCCAGCTCTTCAAGCACGGCAATAGGCAAGTAAATATCGTTCTCTTCGAAATTATAGAGACAGTTATAGTCGTGCAGAATCACATTGGTGTCGAGCACAAAGTTCTTTTTCTTAGCCATAGTCTTTTAATTGTTTTTGTGAATTTTCTGTTATTAGTAATTCGGGAAACGGATTTCCTCTTATATCTCTTAATAATAAACTCACACCCGGTGCTTATATTGCAGATGTGAAGAAACAAATGCTTCTATAGTAATAACAATTGAGATTACATTTTAGCTTACAAATATGCAAAAAAAGACCGACAAAAACAGATTTTGTCGGTCTTTTTTATATTTAGCTAAAGCTATAAAATAATTTTTTGCGTAAATTTTCCGGTGCGTACAATATAAATTCCTTTGTTCAGGTTCAGTGTTTCGGCCGATCCTTTATAAACAAAGCTATGCACTTTCGCACCCAGTACACTGTAGATATCAACCGTTACACCTACCTCCAGATTGGTAACAGTTAACTTTTTACCATTAACCACAAACTTGGGAGCATCATCTGTAGATGACACTGTGGAGTTACTTTGCACAACGGTTGTGGCTTGCTGCAGCATCGGAGCTACAGTGAGCAGCACTTGTGCCTGCGCGCCTAACCATCCGCAAAGAACAAAAATTGATATAAAAGTAATCTTTTTCATAGGCATGCTTTATTATCTGAATACACCTTGCACTAATACTTACAAAGATAATCTAAAAACAGATATATCGTGCATAATAGTGAGGTTTTTTTCGTTTTTTCGGATAAAAATGGTTGTTTTCATTAAAATCAGTGCAATTATCGAGCCGAAAAATTATTTTTCGGACAAATCTGTCGCTTTATTTTCAGACAGCAGAAGTAAACAGCTGAGAATGACGTTTTTTTTATGTATCTTTGCGTCTTTTAATTTTTAAATATATGAGCAAAAGAAATTTACCGGATTATATTTTTGAGACCAGCTGGGAGGTATGTAATATGGTGGGAGGTATTTATACGGTACTCTCCACAAGAGCCAGAACGCTGGTAAAAAGCCACGGTGACAAATTAATTTTTGTAGGACCCGAGTTTTGGCTGGAAAAAGAGTCACCCTATTTCAAGGAAGACAAAGAGTTGCTGAAAGCGTGGAAAGAGGATTTCATACGGGAGCATGCACTGCCTGTACGCGTTGGAAGATGGGATATTCCCGGAGAGCCGGTTGCCATATTATTGGACTTCAGACCGCTCTACGAAAAAAAGAACGAAATATACGGTAAAGTGTGGGAAGAGTTTGGAGTGGACTCCATGCAGGCTTATGGAGACTATGATGAGGCTTCCATGTTTGGATATGCCAGCGGCATGGTGATGGCACACTATTATAGTTATCACAAACTAACTAAAAAAACAAAGGTGGTTGCTCACTTCAATGAGTGGATGACCTCATTCGGCGCTTTTTATCTCCACAGCCACCTGCCGGAAATTGCAACGCTGTTTACTACACACGCAACTTCCATCGGTCGCTCCATTGCCGGAAACAACAAACCGCTTTATGATTATTTGAATGAGTACAACGGTGATCAGATGGCTTTTGAGCTGAATATGACCTCCAAACACTCCACTGAAAAAACAGCTGCACACCTGGTTGACT
>CAYPPC010000325.1:0-2909 GCA_964412435.1 uncultured Paludibacter sp. | reverse complement strand
TTTACCTGCGAACTGGCATTGGTCACCAATATAGTAAAAGTATTTCCGGTGGGATCTATAATACCACCTTTATCCACAAATTTCTCGATTTTCAAATCTACATCCGGATTCAGAATATCGGTAATAACACTGGCGTAGTTATTTGTTGGGTCCGGGTCTGTGATTCCGGCCTGACTGGTATCCAACTCCACCGAGTTCTTAATCTTTTTCCCTTTCATGGGGTTTTTTACAATACCTTTGATTGTAAAAGAGGCCTCTTTCAGTCCGGGAATGGACAGTGTAGTACTTAGCGGGTTGTCAAAACCGTTTGAGCCGGGATAGAGTGTGGCGCTGGTTTCAAATCCGGTAGCTGTGTATCCGTTGACACCCTGCTGGTTAAATGTAATTGAAGTAATCTCAAAATCATCTTGAAGATCAACAGGATTGTTGTTAGCATCAGTAAAGAGATCATTAAGCACTAAATTACTAACAGGATTAGCCGTTTCATTATATGCCCGGATGGTGTACTCCAGCTCATCTCCCGGTAGTGCACTGTTTTTATTAACCTCTTTTTGCACACGAACTCCACCGGTAGTAGTAACAACTAAGTTTCGGATTTCGTGGTAGTTCACCGACCCACCTGTGGAGGCTGAAAAGCCAACCTTTAAATTAGTAGGAATTGGATCAGTAGTAGTGTACGTAATTTGTTCAACAAACGGGCCATTCGGAGTGGTACGCCACTCAACACGAATTTTGTAAGTATTATTTACTTGAGGTTCGATATATACTTTTACACGGCGATAAAACTGTCCGTCATCTGGACGTGAAGAGCGAACAGAACCATCAGCAATAGGATTGGAAGTTCCTACTTCTTTATGCGTCAGATAGCGATAAGACTCATTGATATCCGTTTTTTCCGGATCTCGTAAAGTAATGGAGTTTGACCTCTGTCCTGGACCTCCTACTTTGTAACCATCATTTGGATTCGAAAAATTGCCCCATTCGTCAAAACCAATACCTAAGTAGGCTCCGGCAAGCCCATGTTCGTTAGTTCTAAAACGGTACTCTGGTGGCCAAACGTTCCAGTACCGTTCCCTCGTATTTGCATACCCCAGCGATCCACCATGTCGTCCGATACGGAAAGGTGATGTAGCCCCATCAAAAAGAAAGACAGAGAAGCCGTCTGCTCCATGGGTTCCACTTGCCGTGGTTCTCCAGCTTTTGTATTCAAACTCTAAAAAGACCCCCATGGAAGAAGGGAAAGGTACGTCAATGTATGCATATCCACTTTGGTTTCCTGAGTCTTCAGTCAATCGCAACCAACCGTTATTTACCGGGTCGGCCACACCGGAGGTGAGGTAGGCAGTTCCGCCCATTTGAATATCACTCCCTACAGAGCTACCTCGAAAGTCCTCTGTAATGGTAAACTGGGCGTAGGATTTAAAAGTTAATAAGCTAACTCCCAGCATAAAAAGTAGCAGGGAGTACCGGATTGGGTTCATAATGTTCATTTTTATATCTATTTGTAGAATATTTAAGGGGTTAAGATTTCCTATTGTTAAATATTTATCTGTTTTTTGCTTCAGATTGTAGTAACGAGCGTAACTAAAAATTAATAATGCTTAAAAATCAATGGCTTATAATAGTGTGCAAATAGTATGCCGAAAAACTGGCATGGTCTTCGCCTCTCATAACTCAGTTTTAGTAAATCTTTAAAATGTTAAAGTAAGCCCCAATCTGGCGCACCAGTTGAAGTTCGGGTGTCCATTTTACGAATTAGCATAAATAAAAAGTTCCTGATTGATCCATTAGTAATTTGCAAATCGTAAAGTTAAATAGTTTCTTATATTATTAAATAAATATAAAAAATCAATTTAAGCGCCTAAAATGCTCATATTGACACTCTTGCTCTTTGGGGAAAAGGAAAAATGTATTAGCTTTGCATCATATTTCAGGAGGGAATCAAATTATTCTCAAAAATGCGAAAATGAGAATTGATTAATGAGGATAAATTCTCCTGATTCGTAAAACAACCTGCCTTTTTTGATGAAAATCGTATCTGTTTCTTTTGTTGAATATTAACGTTTAAAATTAAGAAGCTGTGTTTTTTCGATAGTCACGAAACACAGTATAGCCACCGTTTAGGTGTGTCAGTAATAGTTGATTATAACCCAATCATTTCAAATCTATATGAGATCAGTTTCTTGTGGCAGGCTGGCAGGCCTGTTGTTGTTCTTCTTTTTGTCTGTTCAGGCTTACTCTGAACCCCTGATGCCGCGAATCAGTGAGGACTCGCAAGAGTTTTATTACCGTATTCGCTTTTCAGCAAGTGAGCAATTAGTGGTACAGGATGATGGTCCGGATGCCCCATTAACGACAGCTCAGTTTGATGCCACAAATCCGGGGCAGTTCTGGAAGCTTGAAAAAACCGACCGTGCCGGCACTTATCAGCTTACTTCCAGAAATGGACGCTCCTTCTTGATAGACGGCAATGCTCTGAAAGCATCTGCCGCTGAATCCACCTCTTTTAGTCTGGAACCCTCTAAAAACCCCCATTTTAATGATAGCTGGGAGTTGGTAGCATTCGGTAAGCCGGGTAATGCGGCGCTAAGCACCGATTTACAGACCGGAACCAATGTCGGACTGGCAACTGCCGGTGAAATCGGCAATTTTGTCAGGTTTGAGCCTGAGGGTCTGCCACTTCAGGTGAAAGTGAGCCGTGGAAAAGTGGAGCATTGGTACAATGTTGAGATCACTATCAACGGAAATGTCTGGATGCGGGATGTGGGCGAGGATGCTACGATTGTGACAGATCATATCGATTTCGGGAATGATGAATTCCTCTGGAAAGTGGAGGAGGGGGATAGAAATACCTACTTTAAGCTAACTTCCAAAACCGGCCGCAAACTCTACTGGGACCGTCCGACATG
>CAYPPC010000324.1:0-2914 GCA_964412435.1 uncultured Paludibacter sp. | reverse complement strand
AGCTGAAAAAGTAAACAAAAAAGCCGCGCTGTCGATAAAAAGCTAAAAATGCACTCCAGTTCGCTAAATCGTTCTAAACTCGCACTGAAAGTTGTGCTGTTTAATTTAGTTTATTTAGTGCTCAAACAAAGAACGATTTTTAACGCTATACTCCGTACATTTTCTTAACGCTTTTTCTCTAAGGCGACTGCATTGTGCAATCATTTATCAGTCTTATAATACAAAGGTTCAGCTGCTAAGTGTTGCAAATCTATCTTTATGGTTTGTCTGTCAGCACACCCGCTGCCCTTTTCAATTTTGAAAAGGGCGGGGTGCTCAGCTTTTACCGGTCTGTGTTACGAAAGAACCGGATAACCTATCTTCTCAATGACTTTTTTAAGCTGATCAGAAGTCACTTTATCGGAGTCGTAATCTACTTTTACACGACTGGAGTTAAATAATACTTTTGCCTGTTCTACGCCGGGTTCTTTGTTCAGAACTCCTTCAATTCTTGCTACACAACTTGGACAAGTAAGCGTTTCTAATTGGAATCTTTCAGTTTTCATAATCATATCTATTTTTATTTATTATTCTATATTAAAATTGTTTGTTTTGGATTTGTAGTGCTGTTTAGTGCTCGAAATGACCGTGCAGTACATGCTCCAACGCCTCCAAAGTGTGGGTGTACATTACATAAGCGTGCACATAAGCGCGACCGGCTTCTACTGAGTTGTCTTTGGTTTTATTCAGTTTCATTACTTCGGCATAACGCTCTTTGAGCACATGCTCCAGGTGGGTAATCACTGTTTTGGAAACCTCTTCCATGGAGTTGATTTCGATGGAGCGGTCGGCCATTTCTACCAGCGGAGTCATAGATCCGGCAGGTTTCAAACCTGTAAATGGAGCTCCTTCTGTTTCACGGTGAAGACGAACCAATGTTTCCAGAAAATGTTTCTCTACAATAGTATAAATCTCCTTATCGCCTGATTTTAACCGGTAGGTTTTGTTGAACAATTCAATCACCTCTTTCTCCTGCTCGGGAGCAATCCATTTCAATACCGGTGCAACTTTGTTGTTTTCAAGTGCTTGCAGTGCATCTTTAATTACCGGACCATCGTAGGAGTCGCAATGTGCATTGGCTGGGGTTACAAACAGCATAAAGAAGAGTGCTGTTACTAAAGTTGTCCAAAGGGCTTTTGATCTAAAAATCTTTGTTTTCATCATTTTTTCTTGTGTTAAAAGGGTTACTAAAAATTACTGATACAAAGATAGGGCTCTCCCCTTCGGAATTAAAGGAGAAAAGTAGGGGGTAATGGTACAAAAGTCGGAAAGGAGCCGAGATTTCTAATTTCTGAACTGTAAAGGTGTCATTCCGGTGTGCTTTTTAAAGAATCTGCCGAAATGAGACGGGTCTGTAAAATTGAGCTCGTAGGCGATTTGAGCAACGGTCAGCTCAAGATTTTGAAGACGCACTTTCGCCTCCAGCAACAACATTTCATTAATCCAATCACCGGCAGTTTTCCCACTCACTTGCTTTACGAGCGTGGAAAAGTACTTGGGTGTGAGGTGCAGCTCCTCAGCATAGAACGAGACCTGCTGCTCCCGGATAAAGTTTTTGGCTAAGAGCTTTTTGAATTGTGACAAGATAAGGTTGCCACGGTTGGCGGATGAGCTTTTGTCACTACTTCGACTTTGATGGGCGCTGTCAATCTCATTCAGTATAATATAAATCAAACTGCGGATAATTTCCGAGGTGTGCAAGTCATTCTCCAGCGATTTTTCATGAATCAAATCAAAATAGGACTTGAACAACACATACTGTTTATCAGAAAGTGAGATTACCTGCTGTTCGGCATTATCAAAAAAATCAAACTTTTCAAGGTAGTTGATATCGGTCTGGCGTTGTAAAAAGATCTCTTTACGAAAGAAAAAGATGCGGGCGTCGTAGTTTTGGTAAAGGTCGGTAAACTTACGAATCGCTTCCGGTGCTATTGTAAAAATGGCCGGTGCGGTAGCTTTTTGTACAAACAGATCTGATTCCAGTTGCAACTCACCCTCCTCCAGCAGACAAATAGCGTAGGCCGAAGTGCGATGCACATCTTCCGATGCACAGGCATTGCTCAAATGTGACATATAGTACCATTCATTAAAATTGGTACTGCTCTCTTCTAATTTTGTATAGTCTATATATGGAATGGAGTTCATAGTTGTAGTTTGTCTTCAAAGATAACTCAAAAAGGTGGAATAATGTTCGAGCGTTGCGAAAATAAGACCGTGCAGGGATAAGATGTAGCTTATGGGAGTAAATAGCTAATTGTCTGTAAAGCTTAATTATTGACTGATTCTACGTCGTCCTCTTTCTCAAAAATCAGTTCCGGCAAAACAATCTTGATCTCTTCCACACGTTCTTCACCTTTCCAGTAAACAATAAAGTTCACTTTTGCGCTTTTGAGGAGATAACCGTTTTGTTTTATATTTTCAATCTCTTCTTTAAATTTTCTGGAAAACCGCAATACGCCTCGTCTGTTTTTATCCAGGCAGCCCTCTTCGGTGACGATTAACTTATCACCTGCAGTTAGTTCTGAGATCAGCTGTTGTCTTCTTTCAAAATAGTCTAACCATATATCTTTAAGTGAAAGATGCATCGCCAGTTCTTTGGGAGGTGCATAAATCTCCTGATCCTCGCTTCGGAATAAATTATCAGCTTTCAGATGATCGAGGTAGCTTTCGTTGAGATGAAAACTTAGTTTGTTTTTTGCCCGGGTCATGGCAACGTAGAGAAGCCGTCTGTCAGCATCACTGGTGGGGTTGAACTTATCGAGCATCAGAAAAACATTGTCAAACTCTTTACCCTTTGCTTTGTGCATGGTTGATACGGAGATAGTTTCTGTTTTATCGCTGAAAAAGTCCTCTAATCCTGATTCTCGAATGAAAA
>CAYPPC010000323.1:0-2927 GCA_964412435.1 uncultured Paludibacter sp. | reverse complement strand
ATAATATTATCAACGTCTACCTCCCTATTATAATAATATCCACGCCCAAGAGGCACACTAACATCAGTTACGCGACTACCTGCTAATGAACTATCCACTAAACCAACACGACTACCAAGTCCCCCCCAATCAGTAACATCACCAAAATTAACCCCAAAATACCCAAAGGTACCAAAACTTGAACTACCACCCATAGGACAATGAAAAAAATTACTACTATCAGAAGTTGAAAAATGATAACTTACTGTGTCACTACCAACCATACCAGTACCAGGATAAACCGTACCACGATACAAATCAAACTCATCTTTATAAATACGCGTGCATTTGTACTCGTTAGAACCCGTACTATAAGTATGCAAATACAAAAGACCATCGTATTCACTGTTATCTGAATACTTCAGCTTAATATTCACATTATAAAAATTGTTTTGAGTCGAGCCACCTTCATATTGACCTCCAGAAGGAATTAATAACAAATTATGCTCACCAACCGCCCAACCTAATCCCGGAAACACCAAAAAGAGCAGGACTCCGAAGAGCCCTGCCACAATCCTACCTAAGAATTTCATCTAACTGCACCCGAGGAGAATATCCTCCAATAAGACGAAGCCGAAAAACATAATCTTTACCCTGCAATAAACCTTCCACCATAGCAAGATTATTCACAAACATTGTATAACTTTCATAAGTCGCCAAATCAACAAACCGAACAGTCATATAAGCATTGCCCTTCTTACTTGTTCCTGACTTAATTTCAAGCAATCTGCCTTTTACATTAATTATCACTGTTTACCCTCCTATAAGTGTATCCATCACGAATTATTGTATTCAGAAAATAGATATGACTATGTATCGCGTTAATCATATCGTAAAGGTTATTGTTTATCAAGTATTTAATAAACTCCGATAGACTCCCAACTCCAGACCTCTCGAGCTCTAACAAATACTCCATAGCCGTAAGCTTTTTACCAAAATATTTCGACCCATCAAAGTGATTTATGTGAATAATATCATCACGTTTATACTGCGCCTTATTAGAACTATTCACATGACACAAATACTCGTAATAACCTTGTACTGAATTCACAGCAATAGGCATAATGAACCCAATTGCCCCTATTATTTCACTAACTTGTTTTTTGCTTTTTAACGACTCAAAAGTAATGAGCAAATGATAATGCGGTTTCTTTACCTCACCTGTTTCTGTAATATCCCTATCATGAAGAGGACTAACCGCACAAGCAACATAAGTGCTCTCAAGCACTGTCAACCAATCTTCAGCCAAACTTTCCACGTAACCAATACTTGCCCAATTATAAGCCCTTGACATTTCAACCTCCTAAACATGATTACAGATTATACGCCTAATGTCGTAGTATATATTAATATATAACCCCCTCCTCTCTGGTTGTGATGGTGATTTCGATTTCTCCGATTTCCTCAACAAGCTGGCCTTCAGGGGTGACGACGATGCCGTGTTCGGCAAGGGCTTCTCGCCATTGTGCCTTTATCTCGTCCGAGCAGTGCGCCATCGCGTCGGCCCATGTCGGAAAGCGTCCATGCAGGTCATAAAACTTGTACTGGTAGGCGAGGCTCTGCTGGTTGTGCGGCATCGCTGGGTCGTGCTTTACGGCGCACATCGGGCAGGTGCCGGGCGGTGTATTACCGAGCAGGGTAATCCCATGCTTTTCTTGAAGTTGTCCCATCTTAGCGTCCTCCTTCTTTCAGTTCGGCTTACGGATCTACGACTAATTTTTATGACGTGTCGCTTCGCGACCGAGCTTTCCCGGCTAATCTTTGAAAAACTCATTAAGTCGCTCTAGCATTTTATTGTCTTGCAAGCAAGCCATAAAATGCAGACCGACTAAATTCTTTTCCAAAGGATTGCCAGGTCAATCTCTCACGCATCACCTCCTAGCAAATTCTTCTAATATGTATATACGCTATATCTATAAACGATTCCTTCTTTTAATAAAATTAATTTTAAAAATTTATAAATGCTCCGCATCTATAACATTAAAACAACCGCTCGTACTTCGTACCAGCTTACAAAAACTTCTAATAAAACCTTAAACGTAAAAAAACGATAAAAACATGGTAATTGAGAAGGCTATCCCTTTTAACTAACTATCTGTAACACACAACCCTACTGCAAAACGGCCATAACGCACGCGAGCCGCGATAAACTATGCTCTCACTAAATGGAAAGAAAGGCAATTCTTTGCTTAACAAACGGTCACATGGTCCTCTCCCAACAAAACGCTCCTCAGTAACCGCCGTACTCTGTACAGAATTACGGTAGCGAAAAAAAAAAGCCGTCCGTCTAATATGAAGAAACTGTAACAAATCTGTAACTTATTGCATCAAACAATGACGTATAATAAGCATAGAAGGAGGTAATTACATGACGAGAACTATAAACGGAGTGCATTGCATACTAAATGAGAAAGGAGAGGTACTCTACGGAGTGCAAAAAATCGGCAACGACTTACAAACAGTTTTCGCTTACAAGTGGTCACATAAGAATAGAAATTGGACAATTCAACGACCGATTAATCCAAACACTCTTCGAAGCGGACTAAACCGAGGAACCCATAGACTCATATAATCATATAAGGAGGTATAATATTGAAAAACCCACTGATAACATACTTATGGAAAAAAGTCACATCTGGCGAATACACAGCCCTTAACGCTGAAACAGGAGAACCCGAAACGGAATATTACAAACACAAATGGGCAATTTCACACAGACACCACGGAATCATTTTTTTCATCTGGACTGACGAAAGGATAATGGCTTGGGATTACTACCATAAAGCATTCCTTACTTGCTCGAGCATTCCAATGATAGACTTCTATATCAACTTCTACAAGCAATAACCAACCAAAAAACAAACTCGGCCCCTGGTCTATTCAACCAG
>CAYPPC010000322.1:0-2949 GCA_964412435.1 uncultured Paludibacter sp. | reverse complement strand
AAGCTAATTGAATTTATTAATCAAAAACGGTCAACGTTTTTCAGGCATAAACAATTCAGGATAGACAACAACACAACTACTCAAACTTCAACACATATGTATAATAACTTCAAGCTTTCGATAACTACGAAACAAATGCTCTTTTTTGTTCTTCTATTACTTTCAACAGCAACTTTATTTGGTAAAAACCCAATAAAACCGTTCCAAATTATACCCCAACCTCAAATGGTAGAAGTGGCATCTGAAAGGGGGATTATGCATAATGAACTGACATATATAACTGCATCTGAACATGTTTCTATACCTGTGTTGGGTTCCATTATGAACACGCTGATACAGACAAAACCGAACATCAAAAACGCTAAAGGTGTTGTTCTTGAAGCATTTTTACCTGGGAGTAAAGTATCGAAAGAAGGATACTCACTTCAAATAAATAATCAAGGGGTTACTATTAGAGCAGCAGAACAAGCCGGATTCTTTTATGCTTGTCAAACTTTAGAGCAACTCTTAGAGGACAGCCGTGACCTTGGAATTCCCATCCCGGCTATGAAAATAGAGGATTATCCTTCAGTTGATTTTCGAGCGGTACATTTTGACACAAAAAACCATTTGAGCAGGGCTGAATACTACTACCGTATTATCGACAAGCTTGCCGGCTATAAAGTAAATGCTATTATTTGGGAAGTGGAAGACAAGCTGAGATATACTCGAAGACCAGAAATAGGATCGCCTAATGCCATAAGTAAACAGGAGATGCAGGCAATTAGCCGTTATGCAAAAGAGCGGAACATAGAGATAAGTCCGCTTGTTCAAGGACTGGGGCATGCGGGGTTTATCTTAAAACACCACTGGGAACTACGTGAAAGCCCAAATAGTGATTGGGAATTTTGCCCATCTAATCCACGCACATATGAGATTCAGTTTGATCTGTACTTAGATGCACTTGAGGCTTTGCCTCACGGAAAGTATTTGCATGTAGGAGGAGACGAAATCAGTGCTATCGGAATAGACGAGCGCTGTAAAGCAACAGGTAAAACACCTTTTGAGTTGCAGATGATGTGGCTAAACAAAGTGAGCAAGTTTGCCATAAAACATGGTCGGACTCCTATATTTTGGGATGATATGCCCCTAAAGCATGGAGGACTCTGGCAAACCATACTAAGCAACGCCACAAATGATGAGTTGGATGAAACATGGGACACCTCTGCATTGGATATAGCAATGGAGCTATTTCCGAAAGAGTGTGTTTACATGCGATGGAACTATGGCGATGCTACTAAGCCAGCGCATAAGCGGATACTTAATTGGTACGAAAATAAAGGGTTAAAGGTTATGGGAGCAACAGCTGCTTCGTCTGGCGCTTCTCCTTTTCTGCCAAGAGACAACTCTATGGTTGAACACATTAAGGGTTTTAGTAATTTAGTCGCAAAAAACAATTTAGACGGAATTTTGGCTACTTCCTGGGATGATGGATCGCCCCATTGGGAAACTGTTATGCGTGGATTTATAGCCCAAGGGGAGTATGGCTGGAATCCGAATGGACGCAGCATTGATGAGTTTTTTGAGGCACATGCTCAACGTGAGTTTGGATTTAAGCCAAATAGTAATCTATTATCCTTTTTACCAAAACTGGAGAAAAGTGCTTTCTTTTTTGACGGAGCGTTGGTTCAAGCAGGAAGGCGAAACCCGGCATGGGGTACAACCAGTTTCACTCTAATAGACCTGCCTGACAAAAGCTCTCCCAGTACCTGGAGTGAAAAGTATGCCGATAAGATAGAGCAAGCTAAAAAAGAAGTAGAGAGATATACATTGATAGAAGAGGAGATTAAATTAGCCTTGAACTATGCAAAAAGGAACAGATATACACTTGAAGTTTACCAGCAAACAAGTATTCTGTTAAATTACCCTGTGCATATTTTATTAGCATTGCATCGGTTTGACATTGCTAATAATTCGAGTTCAAGAAAAGAAGCTTTGAGCGATATTGAGAAAGTGTGCAAAGAGTTCAAAACTATGCGCAATGATCTTGAAAATGTATATTCTCGTACCAGGTTTATGGAAAACCCGGCAGGCTATATCGAGGAGATGAATCTTCACAATCATCTGGCGGCTAAAACAAATAGTAGTGATTGGTTGTTTTTGTATGAGATTCCATTTGTAAAGAAAGTAGAACAGTGGCTATCTGAACAATGAAGTGATTTAAACTTTTCCTTTTCTCTTTATTATTTTCTTTAAGAAGATTACCATGAATGCTATATAATTGAAAATCAACCAAGAGGAAACCGTTATGTCAAATCGATTTAACAATGATCTGAAGGAATCCATCCATGCATTGGTTCTCTCTATCGAATAACGCTCTTTGTATAACTCTTCATCTAAGAAATTACCATCGGCAACTTCTCCATTTCTGGTATTAAAATCAATATTGGCATGAATTCCTTTGCAAAACAGATAATCTCTCAGTTTTTTACTGTCAAATCCGGAATCTGCATTTACAAATAATCCTTCAATATGAATACCTGCTTGCTCCATTGTGGCGATAATCTCATCCATGCTTTCCTCAATTTTGTAAAAATCATGATGGTTACCCGCCATTGGGCTTGACAGTGCAAGAGGAACTCCCTGCCTGTCAGTAAGAAAGATTGCATAGACAACTTCGGATAATTCTCCGGTGCAAATAAATCCACGTTTTGCTGTCGATAAATGAAGTAATATCTCATTTTTTATTGTAATTTCGTCAAGTACTTTGTACATAAGAAGGGAATCGTTAGTTTGTTTTGTTCACTTACAAAACGTTCTCTTCTTAATTTTAGTATTTAAAGCTCTAAATTACACACATTTAGATGAAATAAATTAGTTTAAACCACTTCAATGAATAATTTTAAGTGTATTTCTTGAAAGCTCAATTAATAACGAAATATTTCTTCAAATATAGCTATAAGTTTTCAA
>CAYPPC010000321.1:0-2973 GCA_964412435.1 uncultured Paludibacter sp. | reverse complement strand
GAAACACCTCTTAAATCATAACGCTCCGATTTTTCACCGGAGTTGGCACTT
Organism: uncultured Paludibacter sp.; assembly: GCA_964412435.1. Taxonomy (GTDB): domain Bacteria; phylum Bacteroidota; class Bacteroidia; order Bacteroidales; family Paludibacteraceae; genus UPXZ01. The sequence continues at coordinate 2,922 of CAYPPC010000321.1, read as the reverse complement.
GCTTCAGACATATTTTCAGGAATTAGTGATTCAAGTGCAAAGGTACGAAAAAACCACTGTTTGCTGAAACTTAACGACCTGAATTACGAATCATTTTCCTTACTTTGGTGTTAAAACGATTCTCTTCCAGGAGCTGCTCCAAAGTGAGGTGCATCCGGTAACACCAGAAATTGCGCGGATCGGCCGGCACATTGATTCGTTCAGCATGCGGATTTTTATGTCGCAGCTTTTTATCCATCGCTAACCAATCCTGCCAGGGCAGAATCACTAACATCGCTTTCGACTGCAGATGCTGATCGATGATCTCTTCAGCCAAAGCCGGCGTACACTCTGCAGGCGCTGCCCCGGGATGCCCAAGCGCATGATTATAGAATCGCTGTGTGAGCGTCAGATCCTCCTCCCACCAGGCCCGGATCGGGTTCATATCATGGGTAGAAGTGGTGCAAACCGACAAATAAGGCGCATCGGCCGGCATGGCAAACTCGATATTGGTCTTTTTAGGCATGCGCTGAATTTCTAAGCTAAGCAGCTCCAGCTGATCCATTACATCGGGTACACTATCGGGCACCATTCCGAGATCTTCCCCACAAACCAGCATATTGGTAGCCGAGATGATGGCGGGCAACTTTTTAAGCGCCTCATTTTTCCAGAATTCATTGTGCCGGTGGTAATAATACTCCACATAAATGGCATTCAGGGTCCGCCTGGTCTGTTCATCCAGATCGCGAAAAGTGTAGGAGTTCTGCATCGAGATTCTGGGATGTACTTTATCGTCGCTGTTTTTGTCTTTGACAAAAAGCACCTCGCAATGCAGCTCATAGAGGCCATCACGAATCTTCAGCTCTTTCTCCGTAAAATTATAACCCAGCGTCGCAAAATGAGCTTCAATCTTCTTTTGGGTATCAAACTCCGGCTTGAAACGGAAGCTCTGCCAGCCATTCGAATCGAGATATTCACGCATTACATCATCGGCAAATTTCCCGAAAATACTTCGAATTACATGCTCTTTCAGATAAGGTTTCAGAAAACGATCGCCATCCCACCAAAGTCCGCGTTGCTGCAAATCACCTACGGTAAATGGCAGTGAGGGGTTGAAACTTCCCGTGAGCGCCCAAACAGCATCTCCAGGTATTTCCCAGATTCTGAAAAAGCCAAGGATATGGTCGATGCGGTAAGCATCAAAATACTCTACAAACTTCCGGAAGCGTTTTTTCCACCACTCATAATCATCTTTGGCCATCTCCTCCCAGTTGTAGGTCGGGAATCCCCAGTTTTGTCCCGTCACCGAAAAATCATCGGGCGGCGCACCGGCCTGCATCTGCGTATTAAACAGGTGTGGCTCCACCCAGGCATCCACGCTGCGCGGACTCACTCCGATCGGCACATCACTTTTCAGCGCAATCCCTTTGGAATGGGCATAGTCGCGCACCTCCACTAACTGCATATGCAGATGATACTGCAGATAGTAGTAGAATCTGACTTCATCATATATTTCAGAAGCAGGTGCTGCAAGTCTCTCTATCTCCTCTTTTTTGTAAACGGAATATTCCGGCCAGTTTCCAAAGTCAGGGTGTCCGTAGCGGTCGCGCAGACAGGAGAACACCGCATAAGGCAACAGCCACTCCCGGTTGTTTACAAAAAACTCCCGGTAGTTCTCTGTTTCAAAGAGCTCTGCTCCCTCCTGCCGGTAAATCAATCGGAAGTATTTCCATTTCTCATTCAGCACATTCTGATAGTCTGAAAAGGAGTTTTTATTAAGATCAGTCCGCTTCTTCTGAAAATAAGCGAGCTCCTTTTTATCCTTCAGTTTTCCCATCCGCTCCAGCCTCAGATAGATCGGATGCAGTGCATAAACAGAGACTGCATTGTAAGGATAAGAGTCGTAGTTGGAGTAGTTCAGAATGGTATCATTGATCGGCAGAATCTGCACAAAACTCTGGTTTGTCTTTTTCACCCAGTCCACCATCATTTTCAGGTCCATAAAATCACCGGTACCGAAACTCTGCTCACTGCGCAGCGAAAATACAGGAATGGCCACCCCGGCAGTTTTCCAGGAGGGAAGGGTACGGATAAAGTTTTCATCATTGATTTGTGTGTTCAGTGTCGGATCCAAAGATGGTATCACCCGATTTTCACCGGCCTCCCACTCCACCACTTCATCGGTTTTGCTATCCACCAGCAGGTATTTATATTCCAGCGGAAAATCAAGCTTCCCACTATCAAGCATCAGCGTCCAGTCCGGAAACCGGCTCTCATCTAATCTTATCTTTTTAGCAGGGTCCCAGTTGCCCAGTGCCTCCTGATTACCAATGACAGCTATATGCCGATCCGGTTCCACCTGGGCATAACGGAGCGAAAGCATCAGATTGCCCTGCCGTTTTTTTGACCTGCCGGGCCGTTTTTTTCTTTTGAAAAAGCTGTCGGTAAAAGCGCTGGTTTCAAAAGGAGAGTTGCCGGTCTGAACCCGCCAGAAGTCAAACACCTGCCGGGAATCTCCCCACCGTGTCAGCTCCCGAAGCGGTCCGAACTCTGACTTCAAAATTTCGGATTCATCTTTCACTAAATAGTTATAATAGAAATTCTCTGCCTGGTCCGGCACCTCCAGTGTCAACTCCCAAAGCTTGTTTGCCACACATACCATTTCAAGCTGCCGCACTTCATGGTCATCCCACTGTCCCGACAAAATGACGGTTTCACCCCACTCGGTCTTATGATTAAGGTTAAATTCAATCTGCATCGTAATATAATAATAGTTTTTCCAAAACAAATTTAATATCAAACGGGCAATGGAGACTTAAAGAGGAGGGATGATTGGCTGAAAAAGCATCTCAAACGTTTGCGACAATCTCTTTAAGCCAAAAAAGGGGACTACAAAATTGTAGTCCCCTTTTGAGGTACTTGGCGGATTCGAACCGCCGTAAA
>CAYPPC010000320.1:0-2978 GCA_964412435.1 uncultured Paludibacter sp. | reverse complement strand
CAAATTTGTTAAAGAGGGTGACAAAGCCTCTTTTTCGCTTATCTACGACGATTTTGTGGATAAGCTTTTTGCCTATGGAGTGCATCTGGGCTTCTCCAGCGAGAATTGTAAAGATGCCATTCAGGATGTTTTTGTTAAGCTCTTTTCAGACCGGGACTCACTTGCTCGTGTTACCAACCCGACAGCTTACCTGTTCAGATCATTGAAACACAGGCTGGTCGATATCTACCGTAAAGAGGATAGGCAGGAAGCTATTGATAAGCATTCCGGCAGCTTCTCTGTGAATGTAACAGTACTGGACCACCTGATCGACAGTGAAACAGCCCGTAATCTGAAGATACGTGTTGAAAATTTGCTGACTAACCTAACCCACCAGCAACGGGAAGCAGTATATTTACGCTATATGTTGGAGCTGAGCTATGATGAAATTGGAGAGCTGCTCAGCATCACCCCTGAATCTGCCCGTAAGTTGATGTATCGTGCACTCGAAAAGTTGAGAGGACAGTTTGACGATCAAAATTCAGAGATTAAAGCGCTGATTTACATGATTGTATTATTGAATCTCTAAAATAAACTAAAACAGCGGGTTGTTAAAATTTTCGCCCCGGAGAGTTAATAAAACATAACGACCTCTTTTTTTGTCCACAAAAAAGTTTCTTATTCGTCTTATAAGAAAAAGCCAATCGTGGATAAACAAACAAATTTCCTTCAAAACGACGATTTTATTGCCTGGCGCCTTTTCAGAACAGAGGAGCAGGATGCGTATTGGGAAAATTTCATTCTTGAAAACCCCGAGCTCAAAGAGGAGCTGATGCATGCTGTTTCACAGTTCAATAGCCTGGCTCTAAATGAATACTCTCTGCCCGAAGCAGAGCGTGATGAGGTTTACGAGGGTATTGAAGAAAGAATATATTCCAAACGTAAAAGAATATCTCTCTGGAGACGTCTCTCCTCTGTAGCTGCCATTATTGTGGTTCTAATAGTCTCCGGTTATTTTGCGGTTCAATATGATATGCTCAGCTATTTTGGTTACGATGTTGACGGTGTTATTGTTGGACAAACCCTGCCCGGAGAAGAGGTGTATATCATATCAGGTAAAAACAAAGTAAATCTCTCCAACAACTCACTCCTTGAGTTGAAAGGTGATAAAAAAGCTCTGGTAACTGACAGTCTGGGTGAAAAGCAGGAGTTGAATCTTGGGGGTGCAACCATGAACCGCCTGGTAGTTCCTTACGGCAAACGCTCCAATATTACATTAGCCGACGGCTCAAAAATCTGGGTTAATTCAGGTACCCAGCTCGACTTCCCATCAGAATTTAAAGGTAAATCACGTGAGATCTCAGTCAATGGTGAAGTTTTCATTCAGGTAAAAGAAGATCAAAGCAGACCCTTTATCGTACATGCCGGCGGCATGGATGTCAGGGTTTACGGAACCTCTTTTAATGTGATGGCCTTCGATGATGATGATACCAAAACAGTAGTTTTGGTCAATGGAAAAGTAGGGGTGAAGTCTGACGGAAAAGAGACCACGATGGAACCCAGCGAAAAACTGGAAATAAAGAACGGTACAGTAAGCAAAGAGATAGTAGATGTAGATGAATATATCAGCTGGACGCGGGATGTTTTGCAGTTTAATGAAACTCCCATTGCTGAATTGCTGAAAAAAATAGGACGCTACTACAACGTAGAGTTTGAGAACAGCCCCGGTGTTAAGCTCAACACCAAAACAGTAAGTGGGAAGTTATTCCTGTCTACCAACCTTGACAGTGTGATGACTTCCATTTCTTATTTAACAGATACGAAATACCATAGAGAAAATAATACTATTCATATTAACTAAATTAAAATTTTTTTGCCTATTGAGAAAACCATAAGAATTATCCCTGGAAAGAAATTATTAAAAGAAAATTAATCTATAATCAAATCATGTAAACAACTTTCAAAGTGTATGGAAGAGAAATTTAAGAAAAACCTTCTTGCATTTATTAAATGCAACAAAGTTCCAAAGTTTATGAAGATTTCATTTTTTATGTTTTTTGTTGGTGTATTTGTTTATGCATATTGACCTGGACGGTCAAAAGATCAATAAAAAAATTGCTCTCTTGCGTTAACGCTTAGTGTAATTTGAATTGTTTGGAAGGCAGGCTGCATCGGTTACCGGTGCAGCCTGTTTTTTTGCTAAAAATCTAATCCCACCAACTACCCAATACACCAATACACCAACTCATCTGTTCCCCTTCGCCCGGTTATGTGTTTTACAAAGCATCTGGCAGTTACTGATGTCGGTAGCGCCTCCCTTGCTCCAGGCTGCAACATGGTCAGCATCCATTTCGTTAAGGCGATAAATGCGCGCTTTATTGGCATCATGCCCGATGGCGCACAGCGGACAGTTGGAAACGCCACTCGCCTCAGCTTCCTTTTTCTGCCGGTTGTAAACGGTGCGTTTGGTGGCTTCATCAAATACCCGAACATCTAACAATTTGGTGTCGGTTGAGCCACCCAGGATATACTCAAAAACACCTCTTCGGTTCTTGATATAGAGATCGTCATAAAGTGACTTTACCTGCTCAGCCACCTTGTTGGGGTCGTAAGGCTGATTTTTGTAGCTTTCATAGAGGCGTCCCCATTCCAAGCCGCGCATCTCATTTTTTACCTCTTTAAAAATGGATGAAATCCACTCTATTACGGTGTTGAAATAGGTTTTAAGCTCGTTGATGTTATCCTCAAATCGATGCCGGCTCATGTAGTTGTCGATATTGCCACGACTGACCCAATCGAGTGCACGCTCCAAAAATTCCTGCCGGTTGGCACTGCCGGAAACATAAGCACTCCACTTCATGATATGCGCATTTTGCGAATTGCTAAACTCCTCTTTGGCGAGTGTTACAAAAGGTCCGGAGTAAATTGCATTGAGCAACTCCTGCGCATTGAGCGGCACGCCGGCAATATTGATCGTGCGAAACCACTCCTTGATTTGG
>CAYPPC010000319.1:0-3024 GCA_964412435.1 uncultured Paludibacter sp. | reverse complement strand
CGGATTCGAACCGCCGTAAACGGTTTTGCAGACCGGCGCCTAACCACTCGGCCAAAGTACCATACATTTGCGGGTGCAAAGATACAAATTATTTTTGCCTTATGCAACAGCAATCGGCAAAAATAAAGAGAAAACAGAATAATCTGCTTTCTCTTTACCTGCAATAAAAAACATTCTCAAAGTGAGTTATCACCTCCCTCTCCTTTTTCCGGATCCGGTGTTTCCCGGACTTTGAGGGGGAGTACCCATTCCGGGACCCCGCATCAGCAGCTGCTTTTCGAAACTTTTCTGAGCCCTGTAATATCTGTAGAGCGTTTCCGGGTTGAGCAGTTTTCTCAATTTCACATGATACTCCCGCAAATACTGTGCCCTTTTAATCTCCAGATTAACGGTTTTATCATTCAGATTGCGGTAATCTTTTTCACTCATCTCTTCCTTTCTAGCCTGCTGAAACAGTTCGCGGCTCTTCACGTGCAGCTCCCAGTTTTTCTTTTCATATTCAATAAAAACCGGCTTCACGGCACTCTCTTCTGCCGGTGACAGCTTCACCTCTTTCATTATAAAGTCCCACTTATGCTCGTGAAACTTATCCACGTCAAAGCGCTGGCCGCGGTTTTGCGAAAATGCCAAAGCAGAAAAAAGCATCAGCATCAGCACCGTTGATAAATATTTACTTGTTTTCATAATCTTCCTATTTGGATAATGGATGATCTGCATCATCAAACTCTGCCACTCTGCTTGTCTCAGGCTCCTCGTCGGCTACATACCAGTCCATCATCGAATTTTCATTCACCTGCGATAATATATAGTAGGTATTGAAGGCATCCATGCTCAGCCGCTCCTCTTTTCTTTCAGTAACAAAGAGCTGACTCACAAACACAATCGCAATAATTGCAGCCGCAGCCACCGACAAGCGGGTGTGCAGTCTGTATTTTCCGGCCGGGCTTTCGGCGGCAATCTGCTTCTCCATCTGCTCCGCAAAATTGTTGAAATAATTCTCCGGAACCGTAAAGGGTCGCTTATTACCTGTTTTTTCCAGTTCACTCATATCTTCTTTCTCCTCTTCTTATATCATTATGACATTTCAAACAAAAATAAGTTTAATTTGAAAAGTGTTAAAGTCTTGTTTTACTGCTCTTTCTTCAGAAACTCCTCCACCTTTTTAGCGGCGTGATGGTAGGAAGCCTTCAATGCACCCACCGAGGTTTCAAGCACCTCACTCATCTGATCGTAGGGCATCTCTTCATAAAATCTCAGATTAAACACCATGCGCTGTTTTTCAGGCAGGGTAAGAATGGCTTTCTGTAGCTTTAGCTGAGCTTCATCTCCATCAAAGTAGCTGTCTGCCTGCATATTTCTGAAGAGCAAATCTTCGGTTTCATCCATCGACATCACATTGCGCATCCTTTTTTGTGCCAGAAAAGTGAGTGTCTCATTGGTTGCAATGCGGTAGAGCCAGGTGGACATTTGTGAGTCGCCCCGGAAATTCTCCAAACCGCGCCAGGCTTTCATAAAGGTATTCTGAAGCACATCATTCGCATCCTCATGAACCAGCACCATCTGGCGAATATGCCAGTAGAGCCGCTCATGATAGCTGTTTACAACCTCGGTGAATGAGCTTTCAAGCTCACTCCTGCTGTTTTTCTTTTTTTGCGAAATTCTCTTCAACATCTTTTCTCTTGTCACTATATATGACTGCTTATGGGTCTGAAAGTTTAAAAGTTTTCTATAAATGCACCCTTTTCTGCTACTGAATAAAAAGCAACCTCCTCTTTCTCGCAGCTTTCTCTGATTCTGTCGGTGTACCAGGGTGAAATCGTTTTATCCACAATCACCATTCCGGGTTTCAGATGTTGCAGAATGTGAGACAAATCGCTCTTCACCCTTCCGGAAACAATCAGATAATCCAGATCCAGCGAGCTGTCTGACTCCCGGTTTTTCATAAAATCGCCGGTCAAAACCAATATCCTGCGCCCTTTGAAGTAGAAAAAACCCTCTTCTGTACCACTTTCCACCGGACGCGCCGGTTTCAGAAGCGAATTTTTCCAGAAAGATGCTATCAGCGCCTCTGCACTTTCGGGCGCATCCGTATAAATAACATTACTCTTTCCGTCGATAAAATTGACCGCTGTCAGCCGCGAATCGGCAAAAACCAACATCTTTTTCTGCGTCAGGCTGCTATACTGCCTCACACTAAAGCTTATGACAAAGAGTAGCAACAGACTCAATCCTGCCAGGAAAGCAGTGCGGTGCTTGTGGACCCAATAAAGCGTCAAAAAGCCTGCCACAACTGCCAGTAAAACCAACTGCAGAGAATTAATATTGGCGGACCAGACAGCACCGGGCAATCCAATGATTTTTGTTAGTGAAAAATTGAGGGCAGCCACCAACTTTTGCAACACCCAGGCCGTAAGCTTGGCCGGAAAAGCGAATGGAGAAAATATCAGCAGCGCTATGGCCAGATATATTATCAATGACGAGAGCGGTATCGCAATCAAGTTGGTCAGTAAAAAGTAACCGGGAAACTGACTGAAATAGAAAATGGTGACCGGCGCAGTGCCTAACTGAGCCGCCACTGACACCACCACCAGGTTCCACAGCCATTTCACCGCCTTGTTGCGGGGAGCATATAATTTAGAGAGCCGCCCCTGCAAAGCCACAATGCTCAGTACAGCAGTGTAGCTCAACTGAAAACTGACATTAAAAAGCAGACTGGGCCGAAACAGCAGCATAAAAAACGCTGACATCAGAATAGTATTAAAAATACGGGGTTTCCTTTCGAGGGTGCTTCCCACCGCCACAAAACTGAGCATAAGAGCAGCCCGGATCACAGCCGGCGAAAGGCCGGTAACAAAGGCATAAGCCTTAGCTCCCGCGGCGTTCGCGAGGTTGAAGACTGCCCGCGAGACCTCGCCGCGCGCGTCGTACATCGGCTTTCCGGCCTCGGCGGCGATCAGCGCGACGAACTCGTCGCGCCGCTTGCGCACCAGCGCAGACGCGCGATCGAGCACGTCGGCGCGCGCG
>CAYPPC010000318.1:2399-3026 GCA_964412435.1 uncultured Paludibacter sp. | reverse complement strand
CTCCTTATCATCGCAAGATAATATCACAAATCCAGTCCACGTCATCCACAGCCAGATCGGCATATAGCGGCAATGTCAGCACCCTATCGGCTATGTATTTGGCTACCGGGGTCTGGTTAACATCAAATCTGTCTCTATAGCATGCCAAAGTGTTATTTAACGGATAAAAGTACTTCCGGGCATAGATACCTTCATCTCGCAGTTTCTGATACACTACATTGCGGCTCAAATGGTATCCATCAAATACTACCGGAAAATAGGCATAATTGCCCTTCACTCCGTCTTGCGATTGATTCAGTTTAAGGCTGTCAATGTTGGTCAGCCAATGACTATCCCATAGCTCTCTTATTCCCTCTATGTATTCCTCAAGCCCCGGCATTGAGGAGCGGGTTACCTGGATTACCATAATACTTATCTCCCAATATTTTTCTAAATCTGCATGGTTTTCTAACTATAGTCTTTAAGTAAAACATTTGTATCAAAACTTTTGAGCATCATCGATTTATCACTTGTATCAAAAAAAATCACAGAATTTTGAATATAATCGATTGTACGCTTCAGATCTTCAATAGAGTCCTCTACTATAAACGCTCTATATGCAATCTGTTTTAATGTGCCAACATCCTT
>CAYPPC010000318.1:1197-2389 GCA_964412435.1 uncultured Paludibacter sp. | reverse complement strand
TGTATCGGTCGATAACCACTCTGCGTTTCTCAATTTCCGCATCTATATGGCGCAGGTTGCACAATCCCATCGCGGCCTGAAATTCACTCATTTTTGCATTACCACCCACATATTCAACTGACTCTGGCCCGGTAATCCCAAAGTTTTTTAAGTCTTTCAGCACCTGGCGCAGGTCGTCATCCCCAAAAGAAACCGCTCCACCCTCAATGGTATTAAACACCTTGGTGGCATGAAAGCTGAACATGGTGGCATCTCCAAAGTTGGCTACTCCCAGCCCATCCACAGTAACACCAAAGGCATGGGCCGCGTCATAAATGACCTTGAGCTCATACTTCCGGGCAATGCGCGCAATTTCTTGGATATTGCATATATTTCCATAAACGTGGACCGGAATAATAGCCGCGGTCTTTTCGGTGATCAATGCCTCCAGCTGGTTCATATCCATGGTATAATCATCCGGATTAATATCGCAAAACACCGGCTCCAAGCCGTTTCTTACGATAGCATGGGTGGTGGATGCAAAGGTAAACGGGGTGGTGATAACTTCTCCAGTAATATTAAACGCTGCTATAGCGCATTCCAAGGCCAGATGCCCATTGGTAAAAAGCAAAACATTGGGAGTGTTCAAATACTCAGCCAGCGCTGCTTCTAATTGTTTATGTTTAACCCCCATGTTGGTCAGCCAATGACTATCCCATAGCTCTCTTATTTCCTCTATGTATTCCTCAAGCCCCGGCATTGAGGAGCGGGTTACCGGGATTAATTTATTCAAATTAAATTCCTCACTCTCATAATGTTTGTCCTGTTGATTCCTTCTTCGCCAATAGTCCTTTCATGGTATTAAGCAAGTAATCAAAACACTCTAGTTTAAACATCCAGGCCATCGCTACATATAGAATGACTCCCACACAAACCTGAATAATCAATGTGCCTAGCGTTGACCATCCCAACCACTTAAAACTGTAAACCCCTGCCCCCATTAGCAGAGACAAAATAAATGAGGGCATAATGTCTTTCCATTGCTCCTTATAACTGTACCCGAGCAACTTTTTATTGGGATAAGCATTAATTAATGATGAAATTATCCCCCCCAAAAGCTGCCCCAATGCAATCGCATAAACACCATAAAATACAGTCACTGTCAATATGGCAAGTCCCAGAACCTTCTTGATAATCTCCAGCTTCAAGAATA
>CAYPPC010000318.1:844-1187 GCA_964412435.1 uncultured Paludibacter sp. | reverse complement strand
TGTATGTATTGGCGTTAGTGCATAAACTGCACAGAAAATCTGCAAAAAAGGCACGCAAGGCAGCCATTTATCAGTTAATAAAACTTTGACCAATGGTTCAGCCGTAACCGCCAATCCTACCATCATCGGAAAAACGACAAAAGAGCTGGTAACAATAGCGCGCCTCATCATCGCTTTGACTCGTGGTTTGTTATCCTGCTGGGATGACAGCACCGGCAGCATAACTGACTGTATAGAACCATTAATATTGGAAACAATAAGCCTAGGATAATTTTGTCCTCTATTATAAAAACCAAGCATGGCCGGATTATACATCTTGCCGATTATAAGGCTGCGCAAATCT
>CAYPPC010000318.1:0-834 GCA_964412435.1 uncultured Paludibacter sp. | reverse complement strand
GTATCGATCAATCCTGACAGCAATAGCTTCCAGCCGAATGAAAAGAGACTTTTCACTCTGCTAAGAGAAAACAATCTCTGGGGACGCCATTTCACCGTAAACCAGAGTATCACAGTTACTAACAATTGACTAATCAAAGATTGTCCCACTAAAGCCCATACCCCAAAACCAGTATAAGCCATGTATATCCCAACCGCGCCAGATATTAACACTGCCCCCATGCTACTAAAAAACAGCTTTTTGAACTGTAGATTTCTGGCTATAACCGCATTCTGAATGGAATTAAATACGCCCAAGACTAACGAAATGGACAACACTCTAAATATTGGTGTTATTTGCGGCATTTCATAGAATAAAGCGATATATGGCGCAGCAAAGAAAAGAATTACATATAGTATTAATGCTAAAGATAAACTTAAATAAAATACCGATGAAAAATCCACATCATCTGCATCTTTCTTCTGAATCAGGGCTGTATTCAGTCCACTCTGGACAAAAACGCCGGCAATAGATGTAAATATTACTACTAGCGCTATAATGCCGTAATCTTCAGGGAAAAGCAGCCGGGCTAATATAATTGATATGACAAATGATATTCCTTGAGTCCCTCCGCGCTCCAAAAATTTCCATATAAGGGAAGCGATGACTTTGTTTTTGGTTATTTCTTTATTCATCAAACTAAGTTCCGTTTTATATCGATTAATACTTTATACATACCAGGAAAATACTGTCTAATAAATATCTTGGTCTTGGAAGTCAGATCCAGCTCAGAATAAATATATTTAAACTCACCTTGCTTGACTTCTTTAAACAATCCTTGTTGCAGCATAATAT
>CAYPPC010000317.1:0-3086 GCA_964412435.1 uncultured Paludibacter sp. | reverse complement strand
CAGGAGGTGGTCCTGCCGGCACTGTTTTCGTGGAAAGCGGTTTCCGGAGCGTCTCATTACATCTGGGAGCTGGCTGAAGATGCTGCATTTACCCGGCCGATAGTATCGCGTGAAGTGAAAGAGCCTGAGTTTAACTCCGGTTTGGTAAGCAGCATGAAAGACAATACCGTTTATCACTGGCGAGTGAAGGTGATTAAGCCCAATGCCAATCTGATGATTTCCGAAGTGCGCAGTTTTCAGGGAGTGAAATTTAAGATAACCTCTCCGGCTGATGGGTCTGAAAGACTGCCGATGACTCCCTCGTTTAGCTGGAACAGCATTGGTGAAGGAGCTTCTTACACCCTGGAGATTTCATCCCGGCCTGATTTTTCTGCTCTGGCATACAGCGAGACTTTGTCTGTGAATTCGCATACAGTCCCCGGCGGGAAACTCTCTACTTCCACAGCTTATTATGCCCGGGTGAGAGCAACAAAAGGAGATATTCAGGCAATATCTGAACGTATCCGTTTCACCACTGAATCGGTGCCAATTCCGGTTCCGGAGATCCTGTCGCCTGCCACCGGCAGCTCCATTTTTGGCAGTGATATTGATTTGAGCTGGAAAGAGCAGGCGTCTAAAGGTTTTCGGGCTGAATTGTCGAAAAGCTCCGGCTTTCCGGTGCGGGGAACCACAGTGAAAACGGTTGAAGCCTTTGAATTTAATGTGGTTTTTGATAACTTGCAGGCGGATACCTATTATTTACGGGTGAGAGCCCGCAACGAAGATGGGCTGACAGACCCTTCGGAGCCTGTGATGGTTATGTTAAAAACACCGACCGGAGTGAAAGAGATTGCAGCTGAAAAGAGTAAAGGATTAATCTATTATGACCATGACGGTGCTGCCATTTTACTTATTAGCAGTGATGATTATGAAGATGTTGAATTAAAGTTTTACACTGTTACGGGAGTGTTGCTTGGCAGTAAAACTGCCGGGTTAAATCCGGGTGAGAACCGGCTCTCTCTCAATAAGCTGGTGTCTGAGAAAGGTCTGTATGTAATTAATGTGAAAACGGAGCGGGAAGAGCTTAGCTTTAAGTTTAAGAATGAACCATAAAAATGAACCAATTAACTATTAAAATCAAACCAATTATTTATTAACTTCTTAAAAAAATTACCTTATGAAAAAACTTACTTTATTATTGATGGCTGTCAGTATAGCAGTATTAAGCTTTGCTGCCGGCGGTAACATCACCTATAATCTAAATGGTGGTGTAACGAATCCGAAAGGGTGGCAAAATAAAAATGATATGTATATGGGCTTAAATGAAGCCTGGAATACATTTAGTGGTACATCAACCACCTGGAAGTCGCTTGATCAGCTGCTCACTGACAATGGTGGTGACGCTGTACTAGCAGTACCTGCCGGTATTCCGACTCAGGCAGCTGCAATGGATTTACCCTTTATTCAAGATGCAGCCGTTGCTGCTGAATGGCAGTGGTTGGTAGATTATATGGATGCTACTTGCAACGCACAGGGAAAAACATTGCCTTCGACAAGTGGCGCATTTTTGCGCTATAACTTCAGTGCATTTTTCCTTACCTCTGTTCGTCCAGGGTGGCCTGCATCAGCAGATTATGGAGCAGCCGGTTTAATCTCAGCTTTTATGCCAAGCTGGAAACACGGTTTTGCCGGTCCGAGTAGCTACGACGGAAGTGAGGATGTAATTCTTCCGGATCCTTATAAAGAGGGTGAGACATTTGCCGGATGGTATGATAATCCACAATTCGAAGGTGAGAAAATCACTAAAATTGAAGCCGGAACTGAAGGTGACATCGTGCTCTACGCACATTGGACATTCTATGTGCCTACCTGTCAGGAGGTGCGCGAAATGGCTACCGATGAGTTAACCAAAGCCGGAGGTGTTGTTACGCATATTGCAGGCAAAGTGGTTCATATTCAGGATGCTACCACTGGTTTGAAAGTTGAGTTTACAGATGCGCCTGATGTAAGTGTAGGTGATGCTGTAATCGTAACAGGTACAACATCAGCTGAAATTGATTTTATCAAATTAGTAGATGCTGAACTTAATTCTAAAGAGGCCGGATCTTTACCGGCAGCACAAACAGTAACACTGGCAATCTTAAAAGCAGGTGCAACACCTTTTGCCTTTGAATTTGTTTCCATAAGTGGTGTGAAAGTAAAATCTAAATCAACCACATCTTTGGTTGTAGAAGACACTGAAGGTAACGATATGGAGATGTTTACAACTGCTGATTTCGAAGTGGGTGTTAAAGTAAACTTAAAAGCAGTTCTCTCTTATAACGGGGAATTTATACTGCTGGCTAATGCTGCTGATGTTACTGCTGCTCCGGTTCCAAAACCAGATCCAGCTACCTATGCGGCAATGGGTGACGGTAAATATAACCTGAACAACAAATGGCTCGTTTCCAACAATATGGATAACTTTGTTGCCAACCGTATCGGTATTGCTGATCACGTTCGCGGAATGGCTGCCAAGGATGGTAAAATGTATTTTGTTGACAGAAACCTGAAGCAACTGACCGTAATTGATGGTGCAGATGGTGAAAGACTGGAACCCATTAAATTGGCTACTAATATCTTTACTTATACCAATGATGAGGGTGATGTAGGAACAGCCGGATCACTTCCGTTTAACGACGTTAAGTTAGACAATGCAGGTAATATTCTTCTGGGTAACTGTATTACCAGTAATGCACAACCTTTCCAGGTGTGGAAAGTTGATCTGGCAACAGGTAACGGTAGCCTGATTCTGCAGGATATTCTGAAAGACAACGAATATTTCGAAGAAGCTGCGATTCGTTTTGACGCCTTTGGTGTATTTGGTGATGTAGATGGTGACGCGATTATTATGGCGGCCAATGCCAGCGCAATGGAAGCGTATAAATGGGAAGTTTCCGGTGGCACAGTAAGTGAAGCTGAAGCTGTATTTATTGACGTAACAGAAGACGGAACCTACCTGACAGATCTGCCTAACCCGGGTTCAGCACCTCAGATTTTCCCGATTGATGAAAACTTCTTCTATCTCGATGGTAACGCTACACTGCCTACACTGATCGACATGGATG
>CAYPPC010000316.1:0-3094 GCA_964412435.1 uncultured Paludibacter sp. | reverse complement strand
CATCTGTTTATCTATCTGTTCCAACTCTTTTTTCAGCAGACTGATCCGCTTCAGAATAATCCGGCGGTCCACCTCCAGCTGTTTCTCACCCGGTCCGTAGCGACCAATACCACCACCTCGCTGGCGTTCCAGGTGAGTCCACATACGGGTCAATCGCGGCAGCATGTATTGATATTGAGCCAGCTCAACCTGTGTTTTGGCGCTGGCAGTCTGGGCCCTTTTGGCAAAAATATCGAGAATCAGATTGGTGCGGTCTAGTATGCGCACCTGATCAACAGCATTGGGGCTCTGATCCACCAGTTCTTTTTCTATATTACGCAGCTGACGCGGCGAAAGCTCATCATCAAAAATGACAATTCCAATCTCATGTTCATCCACATAATCTTTGATCTCCTGAAGCTTTCCCGGACCCACAAAGGTATTGGGGTGGGCATAGTCGAGACGCTGCATAAACATTTTAACTGTTTCAGCACCTGCGGTTTCAGCCAGAAACTCAAGTTCATCCAGATATTCCTGAGCTTTCTCTTCGGGTTGTTCAAAGGTAATTAGTCCAACCAAAACTGCGGTCGGACGTGCAAATTCTATATTTAATTCTTTCTTGTCAAACATCTGTTTTTATATTAAGCTACAAAAATACGAAAAATATTGCTAATTTTACAGCCGGAACTTCAAAAATAACAATTACTGACTTTCAATTGTTATGAATTTATATTTCATCTGCTCAAGACAATTTTAAGCACAGTTTTTACGTTTATAATTGAGTACATTTGAATTTAGTGATCGATTTATCAACTTATGAAACATAAAAATATATTATCTCTATGGGTTTTGATGCTTTTGTCGTCTGCCGTTTTTGCACAAACGGGCCGGGGTGTTTATCGATTTTTGGAACTCCCTGTCTCCTCGAGAACGGCTGCAATTGGCGGACAAAATATATCTCTGAGGGATAATGATATCAACTTTGCTCTGCTTAATCCGGCACTTTTAACTCGGGATACTCACGGCACTATCGGCCTGAATGCTGCCTCTTATCTGGCAGACATCAAATTTGGAAGTGCCGTTTACGGACATAATTTCGGAGAGAATAACTTCTTCGCAGTGGGAGTGCAATATGTCGATTTCGGAGAGTTTGCAGGTTATAATGAACTGGGGCAGTATGTGGAAGATTTTACCGCCAAAGATATGGCACTCTATATTAATTATGCGCGTTCGCTCAGTGATAATTTAAGCCTGGGTGCCGCCATGAAGCCGATTGTGTCTGCTTATGAAAGCTACACCAGTGTGGGGCTGGCTTTTGATTTGGGACTCAACTACAGCACAGAGTTTCTGAGTGCCGGACTGGTGCTTAAAAATGCCGGTGCACAGCTCAAAGGCTATTATGAAGATGAAAAAGGACAGCACCGGGAACCACTTCCATTTGAGATTCAGCTGGGAATGAGCAAAAGGTTTGAGCATGCACCATTGCGCATCTCAATCACAGCTACCAACCTGCAGCGCTGGAATCTGGCGGGCTATGACTCCAATTTTGACAAGCAGGTGGGCATCGATGGCATTACAACTCAGAAGCAAATCTCATTCCTGGATATGGCTTTCAGACATTTGATTTTTGGTGTGGAGTTTCTGCCAACTGAGAATTTCTATGTTGCAGCAGGATACAACCACAGACGAAATCGTGAAATGAGTATCGAGCATTTTAAGTCGATGGCCGGATTTTCGTTCGGTGCAGGTGTAAAACTCTATAAATTCCAGGTAGGTTTCGGAATGACTCAGTTTATGGCTAAAAACAATGCCTTCCAGTTTTCCATCAGTACCAACCTGAATGAATTTGTATCGTTCTAATTAATTTTGTATTTTATAATAAGCTGTATATTAAAGCAAAACATCACTGGTTTAGAAGTTTTACTTTAAGCCTAAGCAAAATAAAATTATTCAAACTTAAAACAGCATTTAACAGAATCATTTGAATATGAAAAAAATAATTGTAGCAATTGATGGGGTGTCATCGAGCGGAAAAAGTACCATGGCCAAAGACCTGGCCAAACGTACCGGCTATATCTATGTGGATACCGGTGCCATGTATCGCGCACTTGCACTATATGCCCTTCAGCGGGATATGATTAGTGATGAAGCCATTGACGAAGAGGCGCTGCAAAGTGAAATACTCGATGTGAAAATTGAGTTCAAATCAAACGAAGAGGGCGTGCAGGAGACCTGGCTCAACGGTGAAAATGTGGAGAAAGAGATCCGTTCGTTGGAGGTAGGTAATGCTGCCAGCCGCATCAGCGCCATTCGCTTTGTGCGTGAGGAGCTGGTGCGTCAACAACAGACTATGGGTCGCGACAAAGGTATTGTGATGGATGGACGTGATATAGGCACCGTAGTTTTTCCGGAGGCAGAACTAAAACTCTTTGTCACCTCTGCTCCTGAAATTCGTGCCGAAAGGCGCTATGCTGAGCTGAAAGCCAAGGGAGAAGAGGTGAATTATGAAGATGTGCTGGCCAATGTCAAAGAGCGGGACGACCGGGATATGAACCGGGCCGAAAGTCCGCTGCGACAAGCTGACGATGCCATCGTTTTAGATAATACTAACATTAATTTAGAAGAACAAAATGAAGTGTTAAGAACTTTGTTTTACGAGAAGGTGTTATAATTGCTGATATATAAAGGTATATTACGGCAGAACAATCAGAAAAATATAATTATAAAAACATCCATCCCTGAATCTGACAACAAACAGATTGGAAGGGTGGATGTTTTCTGGTGAAAAAGGGCCGTGAAATTTATAAACTAAAACAGATTAAATTATGGCTAAAATAGAAATAGACCAAAAGTCCGGATTTTGTTTCGGTGTGGTGCGCGCAATAAAAAAAGCAGAAGAGGAACTCTCAAAAGCTGATACGCTTTATTGCCTGGGTGATATAGTACACAATGGTCAGGAGGTGAAACGGCTGGCCAACAAAGGTCTGGTAACCATTGACCGGGAGGAGCTTAAAAACCTGAAGAATGTGAAAGTAATGTTCCGGGCACACGGGGAACCGCCTGAGACCTACGAGATTGCCAAACAGAACAATATCGAACTGATCGATGCCACCTG
>CAYPPC010000315.1:0-3107 GCA_964412435.1 uncultured Paludibacter sp. | reverse complement strand
AAAAATCCCGTCTTGCTTAATTGTGAGACGGGGTTTTTTTATTGGGAAAAGCTCCTCTAAACCTCCTAGATGGAGACTTATGGTGCAGTGCAAGGGGTAGTGGTTACATAATGTACAGAAGTTGTTTAGTAGCACCGGCTATGAAAACTTATTTCAAAGGCTTATTCGTTGGAAAAGTCAAGGATAATTTATTGTGATTTTTCATAGATTGATAAAAAAGAATTAATTTTGAAATTGTAAATTATTGAAACCTAATACTTAGAACAACAATGACGCAACTTGAAAAACAATTAATTTATTATAATAACCTTGAGTCTCAGGGAAAGATGATTATTCATGCTTTTATAAGTGCAATATCGTTTGGACACACATCAGAGCTTAGTCGTTTTTTACCAGATAAGCCTAAAATTACCCAAAAAGCAATAAAGGAAATTCTGGGAGAAGCCAAATTGCAGAATATAGTTACCATTGAGAATACTTATTGGGGCACGAAGAAATACTTTATTGATATTGACTTTATGCTTAGTATTATTCGAATTTCTTCAGAGCTTAACACCTTCTTAAAGAAATCAGATACAGATTATAGGAGCAGTTACTTATATGGAGGTGATGAAATTCTGGTTCGTAGAGCTATTAGAGATTTTGCACAAGAGCTTTTGTATAATGAGAATATCTCCAAAGATGTTATGGCTACTATAGAAAAGAATTCGTCCCTAATCCTTGAAATTTCCATGTTTGACTACCCTGAATATCAATCTCAAATTAATAAATTGGATTTCTCTTTTATTGAGATGATATTTAAGACTAAGATTAGCGATATGGTTTCAAACATGGAACATATTGATAAAATAAAAGAGTATTCCGCTTTTTATTCCGACTTACTGAATGAAGAAAATAAAAAAAAATTTTCAGGTATCGGAATCAATTTTGATGTTTATGAAGGAAAGTTTGAAACAATTGCATCTCGAGATATAACGAGCTTGTCGCAAAGAATTCTTGGAGTTCGTCATTTGTATCAAGATGAAGTGAGTATAGCTCTAAAATATTTTGATTCCGAACTAAAATTACTACGGAAAAAGTACAAGGGAATCCATGCGATGCCAAATAATCAAATCAACTACTTTTATTTTGTCACTCTATTTAGGATAAACTCTGATGAGGCTGTGAAGCGTTCAAAACAGATATTAAACAGTTACGGAAAGCATGAAATCTCAAATTTAGATGCTTATTTCTGTGTGCCGCTCTACAGTATATTAAATCAAAAAGAAGAGTTTGAGCACGCTAAAAAGTATTATTTTGATAGTTTACACGAAGCCTACAAGTTGGATGGGGTAATTATGCTTGCTCTTGCATATTTAGCTGATATAACACCCGATAAAAAATATGAAAGTGAAATTGTAGGACTAATTCGAGAGGCAGTTGATTCCGGTATCAATATCGTAACTTATGAAGCTGCCTATGCAGCTAATGAGTGGTTTAATAGTGCTGAAACTGCCAGATTCTATAAAATAATGGAGGATCGCCTAGGTTACCCGCCGCTCAGCGCAAATATTAAAAGGCATGAGGATTGGGAAAAAGCACTGAGTCTGCTGTTTAATGCCGTTGGTGGAAGAAAATCGGCAAACAGAAATGAGAAATCAGTTGAAAATAGTGCAAGAGTTATCTACACTTTTAATCCCCGGTCGGGATATATTCAGCCTATTTTACAAAGTCGAACTGCAAAAGGCGGATGGAGTAAGGGACGAAACATCGCCATGAAATCATTAATGGAAGGCAAAACCAAGAATATGACCGACCAGGACTACAGGATATCTAAAACCATCAAACAGTATGGCGGTGGTTATTATAATCCTGTTTCTTACGAATTCTCATCACGCGCATTGGTAGAACTTATTGGTCACCCTTATATTTTTCTGGCTGAAGATAGGAGTATTCCTGTTGAGTTTGTAGCAGCGCAACCCACATTTAGCGTTACGAAAAAAGGAAAAAACTATACCCTCAACTCGGATGTCCTTGACGTTCCAGAAAGGGTTTTCTATGTGAAAGAGACTAATACGCGCTATAAAATCTATGATTTGAACCCACGGACTGTTAGTTTTATCAGTTTGTTAGCAGAAAATAAAGTGTCGGTACCCGAAGAGGGTAAAGAGCGACTTGTGCTTTTACTTGGTGAAATTGGGAAGTTTGCAACTGTGCAGTCAGACTTATTGGGAACTGACTCTTTGTCGAAGACAAATATCAAAATCGCAGATCCGGATAATCGTATACGTGTGCAGTTATTACCTTTTGGTGATGGGCTGAAAGCTGAACTTTTTGCCAAACCTTTCGGTGATTATCCGCCATACAGTAAGCCGGGTCTTGGTGGTAAAATGCTGATAACGAATGTGGACGGAAAGCAGTTGCAGGTAAAGAGAGATTTGAAAACAGAAAGCAGCTATTCCAATATATTACTTTATGCAATTCAAGAAATTGAAAGCGTAAATATAAGCGATGATGGTGTAATTTCTTTTGATGATCCACTCGATTCACTCAATTTGCTCGATGTTTTAGCAGCTCACAAGGATATTCATGTAGTGGAATGGCCTGAAGGTGAGCGATTCAAAATAAGAGCAAAAGCAGACTTTGAGCAACTGCACCTAAGGATAAAATCAAAAAATAACTGGTTTGAATTGAGTGGTGACTTGCAGGTGGATGAAGAGACAATACTCTCTATTCAGGAACTGATGAAATTGTTTGAAAAAAGTCACGGAAGATTTATTGAGCTGGAAGAGGGTCAGTTTCTGGCTTTATCAGCAGAACTTAGAAGGCGACTTCAAGAGCTTTACTCTTTTGCAACAGTTGAAAAGAAAAGCCTGCAAATCAATAAGTTTGCATCAACGGCACTCGGTGGATTATTTGACCAAACTGAGAATCTAAAATCAGACAAAGTCTGGAAGGATTTCAAAAAGAAAATAACACAATCGATGCAGCAAGAAACGCCCGTGCCCGAAACACTAACTGCAGAGCTTCGTCCTTATCAGGAGGAGGGTTTCCGCTGGATGGCGGGTATTGCTGAGTGGGAGGGAGGTGCATGTTTAGCTGACGATATGGGGTTGGGGAAAACGATT
>CAYPPC010000314.1:0-3135 GCA_964412435.1 uncultured Paludibacter sp. | reverse complement strand
GGCGCACACAAAATCAATAATGCCTTAGGGCAAATTTTACTGGCAAAACGAATGGGCAAAACCCGGATTATTGCCGAAACCGGTGCCGGACAACACGGCGTTGCCACCGCTACCGCTTGTGCATTGATGGGTTTGGAGTGCACCGTTTTTATGGGAAAAACCGATATTGAACGTCAGGCGCTTAATGTGCATCGTATGCAAATGTTGGGTGCAAAAGTAGAACCGGCATTGAGCGGAAATATGACGCTGAAAGATGCTACCAACGAGGCGATTCGTCACTGGTGTTCTCATCCGGAGAGTTTTTACATCATTGGTTCTACCGTTGGCCCGCATCCCTACCCTGAAATGGTTGCATTTTTCCAGTCGGTAATCAGCGAAGAGATTCAAACGCAACTGCTTGAGCAGACCGGACGCGACTATCCCGACCACCTGATTGCCTGCGTGGGGGGCGGCAGCAATGCCATGGGTACTTTTTTCCATTTTTTAGATAACGAAAAGGTGAACATTATCGCGGCAGAAGCAGGTGGAATGGGCATCGATACCGACGAAACCGCCGCAACGATTCATCTCGGCACTACCGGTATTATTCACGGCAGCAAAACCCTGCTGATGCAGACCGAAGATGGCCAAATCCGGGAACCCTACTCCATTTCAGCCGGTTTGGATTATCCCGGTGTAGGACCGGCTATAGCGCATTTTGCCAGTTCCGGACGGGTAAAAGTACACGCCGTAAACGACGACGAAGCGATGCGCGCCGCCTTCGAACTGACACGCCTGGAAGGGATTATTCCCGCAATCGAAACCGCTCATGCACTGGCTATTTTAGAGAAAGAGCAATCGAACTTCAAAACCGACGATGTGGTGGTGCTCACCATTTCCGGAAGGGGTGATAAGGATATGGAGACGTATGCGAAAAGCCCCCTGGCTACCGAAGGGGGAAAATAGTAAGTAAAATGAGTTTTTACCAACTAAAATCAACAATGTTAAATAAACAGTAAACACTAAATAGCAACACTCAAAAGTCCTTGTTCGCTGAGCGTAGTCGAAGCGGGTAATTTAGAGGGCTTGCTAGTCATTCCATTATGAAACTCTACGTCAATACAAAAAAAATGCTTGCTGACCTGCAAACGCCGGTTGGTATCTACCTGAAAATACGCGATTTATAC
Organism: uncultured Paludibacter sp.; assembly: GCA_964412435.1. Classification (GTDB taxonomy): domain Bacteria; phylum Bacteroidota; class Bacteroidia; order Bacteroidales; family Paludibacteraceae; genus UPXZ01. The sequence goes on along the minus strand of CAYPPC010000314.1, from coordinate 1,969 downwards.
ACCAATTCGGTGCTGCTTGAAAGCTCCGACTATCGCGGCAATGAAAACAGCTACTCTTTTATTGGTTTTACGCCTTTGGGGAGTATCTCGGTGAATAATTTTGTGATTACCGAAAAATATCCGGACGGTAAACTACTGCGCACGGAAGTAACCGACAAAAGCACTATTCCGACCCGTTTTGATGCATTTATGAAATCATTTGAGCTAATTGAGAACGGTGAAAAAGCGATTATTAACGGACTTCTGGGCTATACTTCATACGAAGCAGTACAATATTTTGAAGATATTCGTCTGAATGCACGCCAAACTACACCCGGAAGCATGCCCGGAATGCACTACCTTTTCTTTAAACATATCATCGCAATTAACCATTTCAATAATGAGCTGACGATTATCGAAAACCAACTCGAAAATGAGGCAAGCAGCATTCCTGAAATAGAGAAAAAACTGCTAAACAATAATATTGCAGTGTATGATTTCAAAGCCGTAGGCGAAAGTAAAAGCGATATGACCGATGCGGAATATCTGGATATTATCAAAAAAGGGAAAGAAGAGTGCGTGAGTGGCAATTTATCGCAGATTGTTGTCTCCAGAAGGTTTTACCAAAAATATACCGGAGATGATTTTACGCTCTATCGTAATTTACGTTCCATCAACCCTTCTCCTTATTTATTCTATTTCAACTTTGGTGATTTCCGCATATTTGGTTCTTCACCCGAAGCGCATTTGGTAGTGGATAAAAAGAGTGACCGCGCTTCTATCAAACCCATTGCAGGCACATTTCGCCGGACAGGCGATGATGAAAAAGACCGTGAACTGGCCGAAAAGCTGAAAAAGGATAAAAAAGAGAACAGCGAGCATAACATGCTGGTGGAGTTAGCAATGAACGATCTGGCACACAGTTGCAGCGATGTACGTATCGATACCCTAAGCGAAGTGCAGTACTATTCGCACGTGATTCATTTAGTCTCCTCGGTGAGCGGCAAACTCAATCCCGACGCCAATATGATTCAACTTTTCGCGGACACATTTCCCGCAGGAACACTTACCGGACACCCAAAATTGAAAGCGATGCAAAAAATTGATGAACTGGAGCCGCACGACCGCGGACCTTACGGTGGATGCATCGGATATATCGGCATGGATGGCAGTTTTAATCAGGCCATTACGATACGCTCTTTTATCAGCAAAGAAAACACGCTCTATTTTCAGGCGGGCGCCGGCATTGTGGCGCTTTCTGACGAGGAGGCCGAAGTGCAGGAAGCAAATAATAAACTGGCGGCACTACAACGTGCCATTGACACATTATAACGGAAAACAGATATGAAAAAAATATTAATAAAACTATTTGAGCACCAGGCATTAACGCGGGAAGAAGCGGCGGAGGTGATGCGTAAAATTGCTACCGGCGAATACAGCGACGAAGAGATTGCGGCCTTTATTTCGGTCTATATGATGCGGAGCATTGAATTAGATGAGCTGATCGGTTTCCGGGATGCGCTGTTGCAAACTGCGATTCAGCTCGATTTGAGAGAGTTTGATCCGATTGATATTGTTGGTACAGGCGGTGACGGAAAAAACACCTTCAACATCTCCACCTGCGCCAGTTTTGTAACCGCCGGTGCCGGCTACAAAGTAGCCAAACATGGCAACTACGGCGCTACATCCATTAGCGGTGCGTCCAACGTACTGGAGCATTTCGGGGCAAAATTCACCACCGACAGCGACGCGATAAAATCATCACTCGAACGAAGCGGTTTTGCTTTTTTACATGCACCTATTTTTAATCCGGCAATGAAAAACGTGGTGAACGTGCGTCGTAATTTAGGTTTTCGTACTTTTTTCAACGTACTGGGACCTTTAATTAATCCGGCACAGCCAAAAAATAACCTACTCGGAACGTACGACCTAAAGATGATGCGACTTTACAGCTATATTTACCAGCAATTAGATAAAAAATTCAGCGTAG
>CAYPPC010000313.1:961-3148 GCA_964412435.1 uncultured Paludibacter sp. | reverse complement strand
TTCGTATCAACATTTGTCGGTAAAATCCGCCCTGCGTCAAGCCGCCAAAACGTTAATGGCAAGCAAAAAATCGACCCCAACCAAAAACATAATTACAAAAATGGACAGTAACTTTTATATGACGAATAGACAAAAACTATTGTTAATGGTTGAAGAATTACATAAACGTGGTTTTCAGAAATTAAGAGTAATTCCGTCATTATCGCCATCAGGAATGTATTGGCGTTGCAATTTTGTTGAAAAAGTAAAGAGATATGAGTTTTGTTCTTCTAATTGGATTTATGACCACGAAAAAGGAAATTCATCAGAAGAATTGAAATACACAACAAAAGAATTGGCAGACTTATTCATACAAGAAAACAAAGATTTTATTGAACATTGCAGAGGCGAAGATGAAGAATATAAAAATTGGTATAGCCAAATGTTGCGACAACTAAAAAAAGACGAATTACCTTATGCATTTGCAGATTGGGAAATGCCAAAAGAGACTTGGAGAACATCGGAAGGCAACGAAATAAAAACTTTACCAAACGAAGAGGAATATTACTTTTAATAGTATTAAATGAACGATATAAAAATAAAATCAGCTCTTTTTGGCGTTGCAGTTGGCGATGCTTTGGGTGTTCCTTTTGAATTTAGTTCAAGAGATAAAATGGAACAACACCCAGCGACAGATATGATCGGATATGGAACCTATAACCTACCACCCGGTACTTGGTCAGACGATAGTTCTTTAACCTTCTGTCTTGCTGAAGCTTTAACAAATTATGGTTATGATTTAGGTATGATAGCCTTCAATTTTCATATGTGGAAAAAGAATGCTTGGTGGACAGCGAATAATTCAGTTTTTGATATAGGCATCACAACTTTTCAGAGCATATCTTTACTCTCAAAAATCCTTGAAGAAGAAAATTATGAAAGACTTTATAATCTTAAGTCTTTAGATTCGGAATATGAACGTGAAAATGGGAACGGCTCATTAATGAGAATCTTACCCCTTCTGTTTTATATAAGAGGGATGGATCCAATTAAGCAATTTGAAGTTACCTGGGATGTTTCGGCTCTCACACATAGGCATATCAGAGCAGGAATGAGCTGTTTTATCTATTTAACGTTGGCTGAAGAAATATTAAATGGTGAAAATAAGAATGATGCGTATCAAGCAACAAGGCAAAAAGTAGTAGAACTATGGGATAAAATTAATTTTTCAGAAACTGAAAGAAAACATTTTTCACGAATAATACAAAATGACATCCGTGAAACAAAGATTGAAGATTTAAAATCAGGTGGGTATGTAATTGAAGTTTTAGAATCAAGTATTTGGTTTTTTCTAGAAAAGACTAATTATAAAGATACCGTTTTAGGCATCATAAACTTAGGACACGACACCGATACATCCGCAGCTATTGCAGGTGGTTTAGCTGGTCTATATTATGGTCTTGAAGGCATACCTAAAGAATGGATTAACCAAATAGCAAGAAAGAATGACATTGAAAACTTGGCAGAACGACTTAGAGACAAACTTGCCAGCCATTAACAAGGTATTCCCAAAAGCGGGGCTGAACGGCTTTGATTGGGCATTTGTGCAAGGTTCAACATTCGTTCTTCGATTGAACTTTTGTGCTAAAAACCCCCGCCTTCTGCAATACCCGACCCGTACATCACAAACAAAACAAATACAGTCTTTTCATTTTCTTAATCTTCAGTCACACTGAGAGATAGTAAGTAATCTTATCCCAGTTTTTACATTAAATTAAGAACTGTACCGCCTATTCTGCCAAGCAATTAGTAAATAAATTCCTATCTTTGTGGGCATTTTGTGAAAAAATACATTAACCAACAGTTTTACATATCACTATGAGATTGAATCACTATTTACTTCTTATTGCGTTTTTAAGTATTCTCTTTGGGCTTCAAGCACAACAAGTAACTATCTCTCCTGCGCCTCAAACCGTTTCCTGGGGCGAAAAAGCATTTAACAACTCCACAACATTTAGCATTACCGGCGAAACTACCGCCGATAAAGATGCCGTGAATTTGTTGAAGTCTCAACTTTCAACAACTGCATCGGGTACTGTGGAAATTTTGATTGGAGAAAAAGGGAGTACAGCCGTTGCCGCTGTTGATGCTAAAATTCCAACTAAAAAACAGGGTTATTACTTAGAAATCCAACCGTCGAAAGTATAT
>CAYPPC010000313.1:0-951 GCA_964412435.1 uncultured Paludibacter sp. | reverse complement strand
GTAGCCGGTACCGACAGTGCCGGTACTTACTACGGGGTACAAACCTTACTGCAAATTCTGGCTTCGCCGGAAGTGATGCAGGTGGCTGTAACCGACTTCCCACTGGTGGAAGAGCGCGGTATTGTGGAAGGTTTTTATGGTAACTTCTTTAGCCAGGAAGACCGCAAAAGCCAGTTCCGCTTTTACGGAAAAACCAAGCTGAACACCTATATTTACGGTCCGAAAGATGACCCCTATCATGGTTTTGGTGATCAGTGGCGCGATCCTTACCCCACCGAACAGGCCAACGAAATGAAAGAACTGATCGAGGTGGCTCACGAAAACAAAGTAAAATTTGTTTGGGCCGTTCACCCTGGAAATAATATTTTTTGGGATGATAATGATGGTGACGGCATTGTGGATGACTTTGTAGCTTGTAAAAATAAATTTGAAGCAATGTACCAGCTGGGAGTACGCTCCTTTGCTGTTTTCTTTGATGATATTAGCGGTATTGGTGCCGATGCCCGCAACCAGGCAAAAATGATGAACTACCTGACCGAGGAGTTTGTCAACAAAAAACCGGACGTGGATCCGCTAATTCTTTGTCCGACACAATATAATCAGGCCTGGTCAGGTGGTGATTATCTCACTACACTCGGCACGCAAATGGATGAGAGTGTGCGCATTATGTGGACCGGTCAAAGTGTGGTGCGCATGATTGATAAAGCGACGATGAACTGGATCAACAGCCGCATCAAGCGAAAAGCTTATATCTGGCTCAACTATCCGGTTACGGACTATGTGATTGACCACTTGCTGATGGGCCCATTTTATGGAAATGATACCGACATTGATCACATGCTTTCCGGCTTTGTAGCCAACCCGATGGAGTATGCCGAAGCTTCCAAAGTGGCACTTTTCAGCACCGCTGAATATGCCCAAAAGGCAGTGGAAGAGGTTTTGGAAGCCGGA